>CAYVMN010000023.1:14758-29397 GCA_964452575.1 uncultured Desulfobacteraceae bacterium
GAAAACCCAGGTTTGAGATTCCCAGGCGATAATAGCTGGGGTAGGTTAAGGCAACGGAGAGTCTTCCTCCCCAATCTTTTTTGGCAGCCCCCTTTTCTACTGCTAGTCTACTCCGATAAAGCGGAATAATGTCGCCGGTCATGTCATCAAGTCGTTCTATATGTGGGCCATGATCTCAGGATCTGGGTCAGGCCTTTGTCACGCACTCAATCAGCCTTGGCCCGGAGAAATGTGGGGTATTCCAGATTGTCCTTTCTTAGGTGCAACCTACTGAGAAAGCTCCTCCTTCTCTCTTCGGCCCTTTCGTCCCCCGAGTATGCCGAAAGAGTCGCCCCCTTTCTCTGAAATGTAGGTATATCCAGAGGTTCCCCGTTAACCCTTACGGTCCAGTCCTCTTCAACATCCTCGGGGGTCACATCTCTGATATTGATCACCTTACCATAATCAAACCCGCGGGCCTTAGCGTAACGACCGACATACTCATCATCAACTTTGTCTATACCAGTTGCAATAACCGTGATCTGGACCTCATCCTTCATCGTCTCATCAAAGACCATCCCCCAGAAGATTTCTGCATCTTTATTGACCTCACCCTTGACAAAGGCAGAGGCCTCGTCAATTTCATCCATCGTCATGTCCGGGGGACCGTTTATATTCATAAGGAGGCCTTTGGCGCCGTCAATGGTAACATCCTCCAGGAGGGGACTATTGATGGCCATCTGGGCCGCCTCAAGCGCCCTCTTTTCTCCACTGGCCTTTCCCATGCCCATTATAGCGGTTCCCATCTGCTCCATGACCTTTTTTACATCGGCAAAGTCCAGATTTATGAAACCATTGCTCATGATCAGCTCCGAGATCCCCTTTACCGCCTGGAGCAATACGTCATCCGCTCGTACGATAAGATCTTTGAAGGTGGTACCTTCGGTGCCCAAGGTCTTGAGGCGCTCATTGGGGATAACAATCAGGCTGTCGACCTCATCCTTCAGCCTATCGATCCCTCCCAATGCCCTCTTCATCCGCTTCTCCCCTTCGAAATCAAAGGGCTTGGTCACCACGGCCACGGTCAGGGCACCGCTTGCCTTGCATTCGCGGGCGGCCACAGGGGAGGCCCCTGTTCCTGTTCCGCCCCCCATGCCGGCGGCCAAAAAGATCATATCAGAGCCGGCGACAGCATCCCTTACCTCATTGATGCTCTCCTCCGCAGCCCTCTCACCGATCTGGGGGTCAGCACCTGCACCCAGTCCCATGGTGATTGATGGGCCGAGCTGGATCCTGCGTGAACACATGGAGCGGTCAAGGTCCTGACAATCAGTATTGGCTACAATAAATTCGACCCCCCTCAGATTAGAGGTGATCATGTTGTTTATTGCATTTCCTCCTGCCCCGCCAAGACCCAGTACCTTGATCCTGGCATTGTATTTCCCCCTTTTGCCTTCATCCACAAATTCAAATCTCATCTCGTCCCTCCTTTGTCTTGTTGTCAATAGAAAACTATACCTTTAAAATCCCCAATCCCTCGGTTATTTGATCTAATGCGACTTCTGCGGGTCATCCCTTCTCCGGTCCACTCAGATGACCTCTTCAAACCACCTCTTCATTCTACTCAGGACCCGTTCGAAGATATTGCTATCCCTTATCCTGAACTTCTTTGGCTTTCTGCTCTCCTTTGACCCATAAATAACCAACCCCACAGCCGTCGCATACATGGGCTTGTTTACAACCTCAACAAGCCCCATTACCCCCTGAGGGTATCCCACACGGGCAGGGGCATTAAATATCTGCTCCGCCATCTCCGTAACCCCCGGCAGCTCTGCCGAGCCACCGGTGACGACCACCCCTGAGCTGATCTTGTCATGGTACCCGGAGCGTACAAGCTCGCTGTAGACCAAAGAAAGTATCTCTTCAACGCGCGGCTCCAGGATCTCTCCAATGATCTGTCGCGAAAGGGTCCTCGGTCTCCTTCCCCCCACACCAGGCACTTCGATCGTCTCATCTTTTCCTATGAGGGATATGAGTCCGCATCCATACTTGATCTTGATCTTTTCTGCCTCCATCTTGGGTGTCCTGAGGCCTACCGCAATGTCATAGGTAAGGTTATCCCCCCCCAAGGCCAGGACCGATGTGTGTTTAACCGCCCCTTTTGAGAAGACAACCATGTCCGTTGTCCCTCCGCCGAAGTCAAGGAGGGCGGTCCCAAGATTGCGCTCTTCCTTTGACAGCACCGCTTCGCTGGATGCCAGGGACTCAAGTACAATATTGCAGACATCCAGTCCTGCCCGATTGGCGCACTTAATGATGTTCTGGGCCGACGTAACCGCGCCCGCCACCATATGGACCCTGGCCTCTAGGCGAACACCCGACATCCCAAGGGGATCCATAATCTCACCCTGATCGTCTACAACGAACTCCTGGACCAAGGTGTGAATCACCTCCCGATCCATCGGAATGGCAACTGCACTGGCGGCCTCGATAACGCGCTCAATATCCTTTTTGGTCACCTCCTTCTCCTTGAGCGCGATCACCCCGTGGCTGTTAAAGCCCTTTAAGTGACCACCTGCAATGCCGGTATATACAGAACTGATCTCGCATCCGGCCATGGTCTCGGCCTCTTCCACTGCCTCCTTTATGGAATTGACGGTTTGCTCTATGTTGATCACGACCCCTTTTCTGAGCCCCTCAGACGGATGGCTTCCCATCCCAATGATCTCTATACCATCAGGGCGAACTTCCCCCACTACAGCGCAGATCTTTGTTGTTCCGATATCCAGGCCAACAATAATCTCTCGAGACATCTCCCTCCTACCTCCTGACCTCAGAGGGATCCGTATTCATGGACCTATGGTCCATTATCAGATCTGAGACCTTCTCTCTCTTATCACCCACCCGATGAGACCTTTCCCTTGATGCCATCTCGAAACGAGACCACCGCTCCGTCCCTGTAACTTAGGTCAATCCTGTTCACCTGATCAATAACACCGGTCTCCTTCAGATGCCTTGCCACCCTACCCAGTTTGTCCATCTCCCCCCCCAACTGGCTCCCCATCAGCCTAATTTCCGCCCCTATATCCTTGTAATAGACGGAAAGCACCTCCTCTTCCTTCACATTGACTTCCGATAAATGATTCAATGTCCATGGCCCCTCCACCGACTCCAGGGTCCTCATGAATGACACTGCCCTTCTCAGCTGTTCCCTCTGCCTTGATTGCTCACTGTCGAGGCCAGTGATCAATGGGAAATCTACCTCCTCTGACTGTGAAACCTCCTTAAAGACCTTGCCCCACCTATTGACATAGTAGAGCCTGTCCATTAGGACGACGCCCAGGGGTCGCTCTTTCTCAGCCTTAACGATGAGGGCATGTGGGAACCTCCTTTCCAGGGTGACCGACCTTATCCATGGATGAGCTTCCATCTGTCGTTTTAACCGATTTAAGTTGAGGTCCAGTAGACTCGAATGAGAATCGAGACCGCATAGCGCTATGAGCTCATCTCTGATCTTTCCATCAACACCCTCCACCTCCACCTCTTGGAGCCTCAAATAAGGAGAGGAAAGGAGGGAATGATAAAGGCATAAGAAAGAGACGCTGATCAGTATGATAACCGTGGCAAGGACAAGAAACTTGACCACCCCGGATCCAAGCCTGTGAAATAAGGTAAAAACACGGGCAACGTGTCTCCTCGCCTCATTGGAGTTCCTGTGATGGTAGAAGGACCTGCGCCTTTTTCTCATGTCAGATCGATTTGCCAAAGTTGAGCGCCTTTTCCTTCTCACTGACCTACCACCCTGATTTCCGGCTCAAGCCTGATACCCGTCTCTTTCTTTATCGTTTCCTGGATCAGAGACAGGAGGGCCAAGATGTCTCTGGCCTTTGCCCCACCCGTATTAATGATGAAATTGGCGTGCTTGAGGGAGATCATGGCACCACCCACCCTCTTCCCCTTCAACCCTGCCTCCTCGATGAGTCTAGCTGCATAGTCATTGGGGGGGTTTCTAAAGACAGAGCCCGCACTAGGGTATTCCAAAGGCTGGGTCTCCCTTCGCCTTCTGAGATAGTCTGAGATGCGCCCTCCCACAATTTCCGCGCCTTCGGGTTCCAGAGCGAAGATTACCCTGACGATTACTGCCCCCTTGTCCAGTTTGAGGGCCCTATAGGAGAACTGCAATTGAGAACGATCCTTTACTACCAGATCTCCTTTCGGAGTGATTGCAAGGACTTCTTCTACCCTCGAACCGATCTCGCACCCGAAGGCCCCGGAATTCATTACAACCGCCCCACCAACTGTGCCGGGTATCCCTGCAAGAAATTCCAATCCTCCCAACCCTGAATCCCGGCAATAGGCAAGCAGGTCTGAGAGGGAAACCCCGGCGCCTGCCCATAGGCTAGAATCGCCCGTCTCGCCT
This sequence comes from uncultured Desulfobacteraceae bacterium, assembly GCA_964452575.1. Lineage (GTDB taxonomy): Bacteria > Desulfobacterota > DSM-4660 > Desulfatiglandales > Desulfatiglandaceae > CAYVMN01. The sequence continues at coordinate 19,158 of CAYVMN010000023.1, forward strand.
CGCTCAACGACAGCCAGCGATCCGCCGAGTAAGATCACCAGGCCTCTCAACCCCCCGTCTTTGACCAATAGGTTGCTGCCCTTGCCCACAGGCAGATATGGGATCTGCTCCCCCGTAAGATATGCTATAACTTCTTGGAGAGTTCCCATGTCTTTGGCCTCATAAAGGGCCTCTGCCTTTCCCCCCACGCGAAAGGTGGTGTACTGATCCATGGGGCAGTCAAATCGGACTCCCGACCCGACCAATCTGATCAGGCCCTCTTTCTGCCTTTTGTCCATAAACCTTTACCGCCAGCAGCTCCGATGCCCTTCAGGCGTCTTCATGAGTTAGACCCTTAAGACTTATCCAGCATCCAGGATCCAGCACATTTACGTCCCGCATGGCGGGATTTGAGACAGGGCTTCGCCATCTATCTTTTCTTATCCAGCCCTTCCAAGAGCCGATTGCCCACTCGATAAATATCACCGGCACCCAGGGTTATCACCAGATCCCCGGACCTTACTATGGATAAGAGTGTAGAGAGGGCCTCTTCCTCATCATGGCAAAAAATGACCTCCTTATGCCCGTGGTCCTTTATTCCCTGGGCCAGAGATTCCCCTGTCACTCCGTCGATGGGCCTCTCTCCTGCTGAATATATGGAGGTCACCAGGAGTACATCCGCCTCGTTGAAGCTGATCACGAACCGGTCAAACACGGCCTTTGTGCGCGTATACCTGTGGGGCTGGTAGGCCACGACCACTCTTCTCTCCGGATAGCACTCCTTGGCCGTTTTGAGTGTAGCCACAATCTCAGTGGGATGGTGCCCGTAATCATCCATAACAAGTATATCGCCCTTCTCACCTTTGATCTGAAATCGCCTCTCCAGGCCGCCCAGACTCCTTAGTCCCTCTCTAATCACCCCTATGTCCAGGTCCAGCTCAAGCCCAACTGCCGTGGCAGCCAGGGCGTTAAGCACATTATGCTCCCCCGGCATCCCCACCACTATTCTCCCCAATGGGCGGTCTTGATATTTGACTTCAAAACTCACCCCAAGGCCTTCCTTCTCAACACCTCTGGCCCTCAAATCGGCCTGAGAGGTCATGCCATAGGTCAGATACCTCTTCCTCAGCTCTGGTATGATCCCCTGTATCTCCTCGTTATCCAGGCAGACAATGGCCTTTCCGTAAAATGGGATCTTGTTGATGAAATTGACAAAGGTCTTGCGGATGGCCGCCATATCTCCGTAATGATCCTCATGCTCATGATCCATATTGGTAACGACCGCAATGCTTGGAGATAAGGCAAGAAAAGACCCGTCGCTTTCGTCCGCCTCTGCCAGCAGGATATCCCCCTGTCCCAGTTTGGCATTTGACCCGCCCCAGATATCCAGCCGCCCACCGATGACTACCGTCGGGTCGAGATGGCCACAGGTCAGAATGGAGGCAACCATAGAGGTGGTGGTCGTCTTACCGTGGGCACCTGCAATGGCAATCCCATATTTGAGCCTCATCAGCTCAGCCAACATCTCTGCCCTCGGTATGACAGGGATGTTCCGTTCCCTTGCCTCGAGGATTTCAGAATTGTCCTGGCCCACTGCCGAGGAATAGACCACCACGTCTGCCCCTCCAACATGTTCTTTCCTGTGGCCGATAGAGATTTCCCCTCCCAGGCTGCTGAGACGCCTGATAACGGCCGTATCTCTCAAATCCGAACCGCTTACGTCATACCCCAGGTTGATAAGGAGTTCGGCAATCCCGCTCATGCCGATGCCCCCAACGCCTACGAGGTGGATATGTGTGGCCTTCCCGAATTTCCTCATCACCTGTCTATGCCCCCAAGGCCTTCCCTAACTCCAATCCCTTCAGTTGAGGCTGCCTGCCGAGATGTCCACCAGTTGATCGACGATGGTCTTGGCAGCATCCCGGCGACCCACGCTGCCCGCCCTTTCTCCCATTTCATGGAGGCTGGAACGGTCATCCATATACCTTGCTATGACCTGGGCCAGCCCCTCTCCGGTCATATCCTCCTCCAGGATCATCACCGCTCCGCCAACCTGGACGAGACTGCGGGCATTTGCCTCCTGATGTCGGTTTGCTGCATGGGGATAGGGAATCAGGATTGAGGGTTTGGCCAGGGCGGCCAGTTCCGACAGTGTGCCAGCCCCAGCCCTGCCTATCACCAAATCTGCTCGATGGTAGGCCCCCGCCATATCCCTAATAAAAGGAACCAGTTCTCCATCTAGTCCTCTGCACCTGTAGTCTTCAACCGTGCGGTGGTAATCCATCTCCCCTGTCTGATGAATTACCTCTGGAACCCTTCCTCCAGCCTTAAGGCGCTCCAAGGCCTCGGCAAAGGCCTCATTTATTGCCCTCGCCCCCTGGCTGCCCCCTACCACCAATAGGGTAAATCCTTCCTGCTTCCAGGGCCTTACATCATGGATTGAAAAGAGTTCCTGGCGAACCGGATTCCCTGTAAGGATGATCTTGTCCCCACTGAGATGTCCTCTGCTCTCCTCAAATGAGATCAGCACACGGTCCACGAACCTGGACAACAAACGGTTTGTAAGGCCTGGGAATGAATTCTGCTCATGGATAGCCGTGGGTACCCCCATGAGCCTGGCCGCCAGGCACATGGGGCCAGCGGAATAGCCACCAACCCCCACGACCAGGGCTGGGGAGGACTCCCTGATGATAGCCATGGACTGGAAAAGGGCCTCCGGCAGCCTGGCCACCCCGGCAAGGCCCTTCTTCCAACCACGACCCTTGAGCCCCTCAACCTGTATGGATAAAACAGGGTATCCATAGCCGGACAATATCTCTTTCTCGATCCTCTTGCGTCCTACCACAAACAGGACCCTGATACCCTCAAACCTCCCCTCCAGTTCCCTCGCAATGGCAATACCTGGAAAAAGATGCCCTCCGGTCCCGCCACCCGCGATTATAAAACAGGGGCCGGAATCACCTGGTTTGGATTTCCTGATCCTCAACACCCCCTTGCTCCTCACGTCCTGGACGAAATGTTCAGGAGGATCCCGATCATAAAGAGATTAATAACAAGGGATGACCCCCCGCTGCTTATGAGGGGGAGCGGGAGGCCCTTGGTCGGGAGCAATCCCATGACCACGCCCATATTTACCATCACCTGGAGCCCAATCAGGGATGTCAGGCCTAAGGCCAAGTAGCTGCTGTAAAGGTCTCTGGCCTTAAGGGCGACCTTGATCCCGGAAATGATCAGGATCCCAAATAGAACGATGATTGCCGATACACCCACTAACCCCAGTTCCTCTCCTACTATAGGGAGCGCAAAGTCAGTATGGGGTTCAGGCAGATAGAAGAGCTTCTGTTTGCTATTACCGAGGCCCGCACCAAAGAGGCCGCCAGACCCGAAGGCCAGGAAGGAATGTATGATCTGAAACCCGATGCCATCTGGATCCTCCCAGGGATTAAGGAAGGCTAACCATCTCTTCATCCTGTAATCTGCCTGCCAGACAAGCCACAGGACCACCGGGGTAGACAGGGCTATTACAGAAAGGAGGTGTGGGAATCTGATGCCCCCAACAAACAGCATGAGCATGACCCAACAGCCTAGAATTAGAACAGTTCCGAGATCCGGCTGGAGGAGGATAAACGACATGAAGGCGCCGGCCACCAGAAGATGAGGCAAGATTCCCTTTGAAAATGTCTTTACGCCCATCCCCTTCTTGGCCATGGAATAAGCCAGGTAAACGGCCAGTGAGAATTTTGCAAGCTCCGAGGGCTGAAAAGAAAACTCCCTCCACCTTAGCCACCTGGAGGCGCCACCCACCTTGTGACCCAATCCGGGGATAAGAAGCATTGCCAAGAGGGCAAGGCTTAAGAGTAGAAGGGGATAGACCAGCCTTGAATATAGGGTGCAAGGGACATATCTTGCGAGTATCATAAGGCCGAGCCCCAGGACGCAAAAGAAGGCCTGCCTCTTGAGGTAGTAGTAGCTATCTCCCATGCGGTGCTCTGCCAAATGGGAGCTTGCACTATATACCACCACTAATCCCAGGCACATAAGGAGAATGACCGATGCCAGGATCATATAGTTGTACCCGGAGCTTGAGGATTTCTTCTCAGTCATGAACGAGTCTCTCCACCGCGCTCCTAAACACCCTGCCCCTGTGGGAGTAGTCGGAAAACATATCAAAGCTAGAACATGCCGGGGCCAGCAACACCACATCCCCCATCTGTGCCATGGAAAACGCCTTGGTAACCGCCTCTTCCATATCCTCTGCCATGAAATAAGGGATAGTTCCCTCAAAGGATTCGGCCAGTAGCCCCTTGGCCTCACCCAAAAAAACCCCCCCCCTGACCCTTCCTTTGGAGGCCCTGACCAAGGGGCCGTAGCCTGTACCCTTGTCTCGGCCCCCAGCAATCAGGACAAGGGACTGATCAAAGCTCTCGATCGCCTTGACCGCTGCATCCACGTTGGTGGCCTTGGAGTCGTTGTAAAATGCCACCCCATTAAGCTCCCCCACCCTCTCAAGCCGGTCCGGCAGGCCCTTGAACCCATCAATGGTCTCCTGGATCACCGAAGGTTCAAGCCCAAGTGCCAGGCCGACCAAGACACTCCCCAAGAGATTTTCCAGGTTATGGGTCCCCGCGAGGCCGAAGAATTCCAGATAGAAAGATTCGGGCGCCATATGGTTCAGCCTTACTCGCACCTCCCTATTTTCCAGAAAGGCGTGCCGCCCTTCCTCCTTCCTAATTCCATACCGCAATACAGAGACCTGAGAGAGAGGTGTTAGGGATGAAAGCCTTTTGTCATCATCATTTAGTATGAGATATGAGCCTGCCCCCTGATTCTCGAAGATCCTGAGTTTAGATCTAATGTAGGCCTCATAGTTGGGATAGCGGTCCATGTGGTCCGGTGAGATGTTCAGGATAACCGAGATAAAGGGACAAAAGGTCTCAATAGTATCTAGCTGAAAACTGCTCACCTCGACCACCACATAGTCCGCTCTTTGCCCGCTTGTCGCATAGGCGATTAGAGGGGTCCCGATGTTCCCGCCCACGAAGCACTCAAGGCCTGCATTCTTGAGCATCTGGCCCACAAGAGCCGTAACAGTCGATTTCCCGTTGGTGCCTGTAATGGCAATCATGGGTGTCTGGATTAGACGGCTTGCAAATTCAAGTTCCCCAATTACAGGCACGCCTTTTTTTATGGCAGCCTCAAGGGGTCTAATATCTTGAGGCACCCCGGGGCTGACAATTATCAGGTCTCTATCCAGAAATGTCTCTTCCCTGTGCCCGCCCATCTCCAGCGAGACCCCCATATCCCTCAGCTCGCCTAGGACCTTACTATCAAGCTGTTCCCTTGACATCATTTCACTTACAGTTACCTGGGCCCCTTCGGCCGCCAAGAAGCGGGCAGTCCATAGCCCGGAGACCCCCAGACCCACCACAAGGATCCTCGAAGCCGAAAGTCGGAGTTCGGAGATCGAAAGTCTTGACTCTATTGTCATCTCAGTTTCAAGGTACTGAACGAAAAGAGTGCCAGTATTATGGCAATGATCCAGAACCGAACGATAACCTTGGGTTCTGGCCACCCCTTTAACTCAAAATGATGATGCACCGGGGCCATCCTGAAGATCCTCTGCCCCCCTGTGAGCTTGAAGTATGTCACCTGGAAGATCACAGAAAGGGCCTCAAAGACAAACAACCCTCCTACAAGGAGCAACAACAACTCCTGTTTCGTGATAACCGCAACCGTGCCCAGGATAGCCCCTAACGAGAGCGAGCCCACATCACCCATGAAGACCTCAGCAGGATAGGCGTTGTACCAAAGGAAACCCAGGCCTGCCCCCACCACCGCGCCACATACAACCGAAATCTCGCCTGTCCCTGCGACATACGGGATCTGGAGGTAAGAGGCGATCTTTATATGTCCTGAGAGATAGCAGAAGACCAAATAGCTCGCAAAGGCAACAATGACAGGGCTGATGGCCAGCCCGTCCAGGCCGTCTGTCAGGTTGACGGCATTGGAGGCCCCAACAATTACGAATAGCGCCAAGGGGATATAGCCTAGGCCTAGATCCGGCGCCACCCGCTTAAAAAATGGGACCGTCAAGTGGGAATCGAACCCTGGGTGGAGGTGCAGTGCCACTGCCACGGCTAGGGCGGCTGCTATCTGAAGGCTGAACTTCAGACCCATGCTCATACCGCGACTGTCCTTCTTGGTTATCTTCAGGTAGTCGTCCCAAAAACCCACGGCCCCGAATGAAAAGGCAACGAATATGACAATCCACACATAGATATTCTTGGGGTCAGCCCATAATAGTGTGGAAACCATGATTGCCGGAATAAGGAAGAGCCCTCCCATGGTGGGGGTCCCTTCCTTGGTTTTATGGTTGGGTGGCCCGTCGTCTCGAATGTATTGACCCACCTGCATGGCCGATAGTCTCCTTATGGCCCATCCACCGAGAATGAAACAGACCATAAGGGCAGTCAGGGTAGAAAGCACCGTCCTGAAGGTGATGTATCTAAAGACGTTCAGCCAGGATATGTCTGTGTGAAATAGGTAAATCAGTTTGTAAAGCATATGTACCTTAAGACCTCATGCGGTGGCCCCATGCCACAGTTTGTTCTCACGCGGGATTTCCAAAAGCTCTATTGCCGCAGTCACTGCACTCAAGAGGCTTTCGATCATAAAGGGCTTGGAGAGTTGACTTACGATCTGTGGCAAATCCTTATCCGGAAGCCTTAGGGCAGATAGGTTTCCCGTCATGATGATGACCTTTTCCTTTCGCCCGGTCTTCTTCATGTTCTTGAGCATCTCAATTCCATCTAGTCTCGGCATATTGATGTCCGTTATGACCAGGTCAAAATTGTCTCTTTGCAGTTTTTCAAGGGACTCCTGCCCGTCGCTGGCAAGGGTCACCTCGAAGCCTTCCCGCAAGAGGGCCTCGTGAAGGAGAAACCTTATTCCCTTTTCATCATCCACCACCAGTATCCTCTTAGAAGTACTCACAAGAAATCTCCTCTCATTACAGGTTGCCCATCAGTTCTTCCACCACCAGTTCAAGCGCCATCCTGCGGGAACCCTTCAGCAAGACCAGATCGCCTTCTCTCATATCCTCTCTGATCTTTCCCGCCATTTCAGCGTGGCTCTTTACCTCCTCTGCCTGACCTGACGCCATTCCAGAGTCAATGGCCCCTGCTATCACCTCAGGCCCATGTTCCCCCATTGCCAGTAGACGGTAGGCACTATGTTGCGCCACCTTGCGGCCCGCATCGTAGTGGGCGGAGGCCGCTGCGCCTCCCAGTTCCAACATCTCTCCCAGGCCCACGATGATCCTTCCACCTCCTTCGGCCATGGCCTCAACAGAACCCAGGGTTGCCTCCAGTGACATGGGATTGGCATTATAGGTATCATCTATCAGAGTTATGCCTCCAGGTAGAGAATTCACCATGAACCGCCCCTTTATACCTGAAAACTCTCCTAGGCCTTTGGCTATGTGTTCCATGGGTTCATTTAGGCACAGTGAAGCACCGGCCGCCGCAAGCGCATTGGATACGTTTTGAAGGCCAGGGACCTTCAGCATCACGGCACAAGATTCCTCATGGTAGTGGAGATCAAAGGAGACCCCTTCTCTGCCCAGGTTCTGAATCCTGCCCGCCCAGAGGTCATTCTTCCTCCCTAGGCCAAAGGTCACCAGGTGTTTTTGGTATGGTGCAGCCGTCCTCAATAGGAGCTCATCATCGCCATTTATCACCACCACGCCTTCAGGAGAGATCTTTTCCACTAACTCTACCTTTGCCCTGGCCACTCCTTCCAGGTCTCCTAGCCCTTCCAGATGGGCCACCCCCACATTGGTAATCACCCCGACATCCGGGTCCGTGATTTCACTGAGCCTCGAGATCTCCCCAGGGCGATTCATGCCCATTTCCAAGACCGCGTTCTTGTGTCCCTCCCCCAGTTGCATTAGCGTGAGGGGCAATCCAATGAGGTTGTTGAGGTTTCCAGGATTCTTAAGAGTTGGACCGCCTAGCCCCAGCACCTTGGCCGTCATCTCTTTTGTTGTAGTCTTACCGGCGCTGCCGGTGACTGCTACTACCCTCGCCTTGTGCTGATGCCTCCACCATCCTGCCAGATCCCCAAGGGCACGGAGGGTGTCCCCGACGGCTATCAAAACCTGCCTCGGAAGAAGGGACTTTCTGGTCTCTTTTTGTCTTTCGTGCCCTTCCCACCAGCCCCTTTCAACCATGGCCCCTGCGGCATCCTGCCGGAGGGCCTGACCTATAAAGTCGTGGCCGTCAAACCGCTCCCCTTTAAGGGCCAAGAAGAGCTCTCCTGGTCTTATCTTTCTTGAATCAGTGCTGAGCCCCTTTAGCCAAACCTGCCCTTCACCCGAGACAAGGACGCCGTTTGTGGGGATGAGGATCTCCCTTACGGCTATTTCACCCCACGAGGCCGGCACTTCCCCCTCTCCAAGACGACCTCTGCAGCTATCTTCCGATCATCGAAAGGCCTTTTCTCGGTGCCGATGATCTGGTAGTCCTCGTGACCCTTTCCTGCGATCAAGATAAGGTCGCCTTCATTCGCTGCCCCGATTGCCTTGCGAATGGCATTTCTGCGGTCTAGGTCAAGGTGATAACCGGGGCCCCCAGGTCCAGGACCTAGATCCCCCGTGAGTATTTTGAGACCTGCTCCCCTCACCCCCTCTTCGATCTCCATGGCAATGGCTGAGGGGTCTTCTGTCCTTGGGTTGTCTGAAGTGATAAAGACCAGGTCGCTATTTTCCCCGGCAACCAGGCCCATCTGGCTCCTCTTGCCTCTGTCCCGATCACCGCCACATCCAAAGACGGTAACCAGCCGTCCCTTTGCAAGGGGTCTCAAGGCCTTCAATGCCTTTAGGAGGGCATCCGGCGTGTGGGCATAATCCACAACAATCGACAACGAGCGACTCTTCTTGACCAACTCCAGGCGGCCAGGTACCTTCTCTAAGAGCGCGACCCCGGAGCCAATAAAATTGAGATCAATGCCCAGACAAGAGGCCGCGGCAGAAGCGGCCAGGATATTGTAGATATTGAATTCACCGACCAGCCGCGATCGTATATCTGTCTCACCAGAAGGGGTTATCAGCCTGGCGTTCAGACCTCCCATGCCCCCCTGGACCTGGATGGCCTTGAAATCGCAATCCATCTCCATACCGTATGTCACCACAGGGACCTGCGTCTGTCTTATCAGCTCTCTTCCCTTCGGGTCGTCCGCATTAATGACTCCCCTTGCTAAATCCCCCCCGGCCCTCTCTCCCAGACTGCGAAAAAGGAGGGCCTTGGCACTGAAGTATGATTCCATGGACTGGTGGTAATCCAGATGGTCCCTGGAGATATTAGTAAAGACACCCACTCGGAAGGGACAGCCTCTGACCCTTCCCTGGTCCAGGGCATGGGATGAGACCTCCATAACCACATGGGTTGCACCCAAGTCTGCCATTCTGCGCAAGATCCGCATCAGGTCCAATGACTCGGGGGTAGTTACCGGGGCATCCCAGCTCTCACCTCCCAGCCTATAATTTATGGTCCCTATAACACCCGGTCTCGCCCCTGAGGCCAGGAGTATGGATTCGAGGATATAGCTGGTGGTGGTCTTACCGTTGGTGCCCGTAATTCCTATCAGTTCCATGTCCTTAAAAGGATAGTTGTAAAACCTCATGGCAATCCTGGAGAGGGCCTCCCGGGAGTCCCTGACCTGTACCATTGCCACATCCCTCTTTGATTCTTTGCCCCCCCAAGCGGCCTCTGCAACAACCGCTACCGCCCCCCTCTCGATAGCCTCCCTGATGAAATCATGACCATCCAGATGCTGGCCCCTCAGGGCCACAAATAGAGAACCCGCACCCACTCGCCTGGAGTCGTATTCCAGGCCTTCTACCTCTACTCCTGGGTCACCGGAGAGATGGAGCAACTCCATCCCCGCCAACAATTCTCCAAGGTGTTTCCTGACCCTATCTCTGTGTTTCAAGGACACTCCCAGCTCTTAGTCTCAAAGGGTGGCAAGGCCCTACTCGGGAGGCATGAAACTAACCCTTACCGAGCTAACCTCTCGGAGGGGAGTCCCAGCAGGGGGATCCTGTCTCACAGCCAGCCCTGTCCCCTCCAGATGAACCTCAAGGTCTAATGCCCTTCCCCTCTTGAGCACCTCCCTCATACCAAGGCCACTGAAGTCTGGGAGCGATTGCTCTTTCAGTTGAAATGCGATATTTTGCACGGCAAGGTAGGCATCGGTACTGCCA
>CAYVMN010000024.1:0-29371 GCA_964452575.1 uncultured Desulfobacteraceae bacterium
GTAACCCAAATTCTTCCCAGCCTCTGGAACGCCCCCTTAGCTTTAAATACAGGTTTTGCCAAGCAGGGAGAGGGCACTTCATAGGGACGTCCTCCTATGGGGCTGTTTCGTAACGAGGTTTAAGACCTCACTGCCGTTCTATGAAATGATGCGTCTTTTACGTCCTTTGGAAAAAAGACCCTCACGGTCCTCCTTCCGGGCCGGAGGCTGCCTTTATTTCAAAATACTAAGGTGTTACCCAAGCCGAAGTTTTTACACATCCTTCAGCAGAAATTCTAAAACATCCAGTTCGTCGAGGACCTAGGATCATGGAAAACGGCGTTGAGACAATTGCATTCACCTCCGCGATGTGGTAGTAAATTCCGATTCAGCTATGCTTTGTAGGTCTACTGGGCGTCTTCCTTTGAGGGAGATACATTTTTCGGTGCCGTCCCTGTGAACAAGGCAAAGGTTGGCCAGTAAGAGAAACGCTTTATGAATGTGGCAGTTGTGGATATCAGGTGAGGCCTTTGAAAAACCCGACAATTTTTGGCTAGGGCTGATCTTATCACTAATCTAAGGACACTATAGCTAAATATAAGTTAATGATACTTTGCTACTGGGTGCCAAATTTTGTCCAAGTCAGGATTATGCAAAGACATCCAAGTATCCGTAAGGGCTGGACCGATCTTTGAAGCTACACGGAAAGCCGCTGGCGATCCTCATGCAATTTCTGGTATATGATTCCTTGCTGTTTCACTTGCTTACCGATTGTATCCTCGTTCCCATGCTTTCGGGCGGTGCTTGCGAAGTAGCCGTCTGTCCAAAACTTCCCTCCCCATAGCTTCTTCACTTGGGGGCAGCGTTTGAATACTTCTCGTATCCTGAGGCTCTTTATCATGGTTACGAGCTTGGTCACACTATATGTCTACACGGACTGCACCAGAAAGGGCGGGGTGTGTGTTCGAGTTTTCTATTTCACTTGAACTCACTCCAGCGGACACCGTCCGGATCAATTGATTTGATAAGGGCAATGGTCTCCAGAGGGGGAAGAGGGGTCTCACCCACATCTTTGGCCACAAGCAGTTCGAAAGCCGTGTTCTCCCTTATCTCATCTATGGTATGACCCGGATGACAGGATTGGATCTGCATCACACGGTGGGGATTCTTAAAATTCATTACTGCCAGATTGGAGATGACCACCAGCTCATTTTTTTTGTGCTCTTCTGAACGGTGATTGTAACCCTGTCCTGTAACGAAATCCACCTCCTCAACAAAGACCCGAGGAGTGTGTCGGGTCACCCAAATAACGACCTTAGGTGTAATGGGCATTAAAAATGCCGATGCGGCGCCCCCTGGAAGCTGGACCTTGGGCCGGTTAATATCACCGATGACACTGAGATTTGTGTTGCCAAAACGGTCGATCTGCGCAGCCCCTAAGAACATCACGTCGAGTTCTCCCCGTTGCGCCAGGTCAAAAGCCTCGTGAAGACCAAAATAGGCCACAGCATGCCGGTTCTGTCTGGCATCAAACGAAGAGGGATAAATCCTCTCCACCTCGGGGTCCACCCCTTCTGCACCAGAGATGTACGCCATATCGGGCGCATGAGTCTTCCGGGCCGCACTCATGGCCAAAATAGGCAAAGGTGAAGAGACCCCGTGTAATACTGTATTAAAATTTTCGATCTCCGAGGCCATAGCATAGATCATCAGATCCGGTATTTCGATCTTTTCGCCCATCTTCATTACCTCCCGTAGACATATTTATCAAGATATTCCTGGAATCTATCTTTGGCCACCACCCTGAGGTAGTCCTTGATGTGGTCATAGTCCGCGTCATAGTAATTAAAACACGAACACGGGAATGCCCCTTTTGGAGCTTCCACAATCGCATCCACAATGAAGTGGGGTATGGATGTGGCCTCGGGCTTCTCTCTGATCTCGCTGTTTGGAATCAGTTCTTCCACGGTCACCACGACCTTTTTGGCAGCCTTTGCCTTGATGATATCTTCGTAAAAAGGCCCCTCGATTCTGACATTTCCATATTCGTCGGCTTTCTGGGCATGGATCACTGTCACATCAGGTTCTATAGCTCTTACTGCAATCATCTTCTCCCCCGTGAACGGGTCCACAATCTCCTTTTGACTACCTATCACTTCGCTGATATCCATCAGGTCCGATCCCAGCATCCCTTTCACGGGTATGGAGGGTAAGCCCATGGCCGCCGCACGAAAACCGGCAATGATAGGCTGACAGGCTCCTTCTCTTGTGGCGATTTCACCCTTTTCAGCCTTTCGCCGGAAATTGGGAGCCATCCCAAAGACTTCGAAAGCCAGCATCCCTGCCCGAATTTTTTCCACGCAACCTGCACCGATTAACAGATCAAAATCAATGGCCGGTTCGCGGTCTATCAGGTTCAGGTTCCTCTTCCCCTGACGCACCAATTCCCTGACAAACTCCATAGGGGCCCTATGGAATGTTGCACCGCCGAAAGTCACCAGGTCTCCATCATTAACCATCACTGCTGCTTCTTCCAGTGTTTTGAGAACTTTCTTCATAGGCCATCCCTCCTTTTCTAAGCATCTCAACAGCCATAGCCCCCTGAGCCCCTTCCACATAAGGCAAAATTACTTCGTTTAGATCATTTCTAAATGTTCGCAACTAACGAAATAACCATATTCACGGATTGACATTCTCATGTTTGTTTTATGAACAAACTCCCCTCAGCAATCATCGTTACACATCCCCCTACCCGAACGCCGACAATTCCGTTATCTTGCACATCAATTTCAACGTTGATAATACTTGGGCGTTCAATTTCGAAACCGATCTCGTTGATTATTCTTATTGTCGGGTTTACCTCGGTGAGATTATGTTTAAAAAGATACGAGCCAATTGGCCCGCCTGCCGAACCCGGTGCAGGATCTTCAATAATGCCAAAGGACGGTGCAAATAGCCTTGAATGAATAGTGGACTCTGCATTAAGCGTCTCACTGGTAAAAGGCATTAGGAGTTTTGATTCGAAATCTTTCAACATATCTTTTATAAGTTCTACCTTTGGTTCTGCATTTTGAATTGCGCCAAGCGATTTCACCGGGACAATGAGAACAGGCAATCCACAAGAAACAACTTCAGCCGGAAGTTGAGTTTCCCGAATCTCGCTTTCCTCAATGGCCATTGCTTTTGCAAGGGTTGCGATATCATTAAATCTTTCACCAAAGGTTGGAGCAGGCTGAGTCATTTGAACGAATTCTGTTACATTGTCCTTAATGAATAAAGTAACTGGTATGACGCCGATGTTCAGTTCCAGCTTTATTTGGGTCCTGGGTTCATCAACATGAGTGAAACCCTGTTCTGCGATTACAAATGCTGTTCCGAGCGTCGGATGTCCAGCAAAAGGAATTTCAGTTGTTGGCGTGAATATCCTGATTTTAAAATCCGCACTAGGGTCTGTAGGGGGAAGGACGAAGGTCGTTTCACTTAGATTCATTTCTCGCGCTATTTTCCCCATTTCTAAAGCCGTCATGTCCTGCGCGTCAGTCACCACCGCGAGTGGATTTCCCCCGAAAGGCGTTTTAGTAAACACATCACACTGAAAAAAGTTGTATTTTCTCATACTTACCCCCGAAACAAGGCCATAGGGTTATTTTTTAAGGAAAGATATTCGCAGATAAAGATGACTTCCCCTTGTTTAAGGAATATAGGCAATGGCATCCATCTCAACCAAGATACCGGCGTAGAGCTTAGCTTCTACGCAGGTCCTTGCTGGCAACTTCTCCTTGAAATAGCTTTTATAAATGGGATTCAATTTGGGGAAGTTGGCCATGTCAGCCACGAAAACATTCATCTTTACGATGTTATCCATCGCGGTTCCAGCCTCTTCTAGATAGAGCTTGATGTTGTCCATGACAAGGCGGACCTGCTCTTCAAAACCTCCTTGAAGCACTTGATCCGTTCTAGGCACAATAGGACCCTGCCCAGCGACAAACACAAGTTTATCTAAAATGACTGCCTGAGATTCGGGTGCTACAGCAAGAGGTCCATTTTTGACTTGCATAATTCTTTTTTCCACTTTTTACCTCCCTCACTATCCTTCCTATGCAGAAAACCACAAAGGAATGAGTTGCGCGGCCATTGAAGTGCGTCGTAATCCTCCAGCTAGTCTATGAGAATCTTGACATCACTATAAGTTCCGGGTTCAATTTTGTCTCATCTCGGTGCCTTACCCTAAATATGCTTTTCGTACCCGACCGTCGTTTGCCACGTCCTTTGCGTTTCCATGCATGCTGATTTGGCCCGTCTCTAAAACATACGCGCGATGAGCCATCCCCAGAATCAGTTTTGCGGCCTGGTCCACGATGAGAATGGTCACTCCCTCTTTGTTGAGCAGTGCTATATGTTCCATGATACCCTTGACAAGTACGGGGGCCAATCCGAGGGAAGGCTCGTCCAGAAGAAGAAGCTCAGGCTTGCCCATAAGGCCCCTGGATATAGCAAGCATTTGTTGTTCACCCCCGCTTAACACTCGACTGTACTGGTTTTTCCTCCTGAATAATATGGGAAACCTCTTGTATTCTTGATCAAGAGTTTTTTCAAAATTTTTTTTGTCTCTTTTAAAATAATATCTATAAGTCCCCAAAAGCAGGTTGTCATGAATGGTGTGATTAGTAAATATATGTCTTCCTTCAGGAACATAGATAATTCCCAGTTTAGTTACCTCATGAGGTCGCAGGCCCACAATGTTTTTTCCACGAAAAATGATGGAACCTGAACGGGGTTTGTTTAGTCCCACGATTCCTCTGAGGATGGAGCTTTTCCCGGCTCCGTTACTGCCGATTATGGCTACAATCTCTCCCTGCTCGACCTCCAATGAGATATCTTTTACAGCTACAATGTTACCGTAATATATATTGACATTTTCGAGTCTTAACATTTATCTCCAACGCTTCGGAGGCAGATTAAGCCCCAAGGTACGCTTCAATTACCTCCGGATTCGTCCTGACTTCACTGGGGACTCCTTCGGCTATCTTTTCCCCAAAATCAAGAACCGTTACTACATCTGCCATCCTCATTACAACGTTAATATGATGCTCTATCAACAGAATCGTGACCCCCCTATTATTAATCAGTTCAATGAAAGCAACCAACTCTTCTATTTCTTCACTACTTAGGCCTCCTGCTGGCTCGTCCAACAACAGAAGCTTAGGTTTTAAGCTAATGGCTCTTGCAATTTCTAGAAAACGCTGTTCCACCAGTGAGAGGTTTTTCGGTTCCGAAAAACATTTCTTTCTCAGTTTTACTGAGTCTAATACCTCTAAAGCATGGCCAACTGCCCTACGTTCCTCCCTTCTGAAACGGGGGGTTTTCAGAAGGACATCTAAGACTTTATATTTGATATTTAGATGCAACGCAATCAACACATTTTCTAACACGGACATGTTTTGAAATACGCGAACGTGTTGAAAAACCCTCTTCACTCCTTTAGCAGAAATGATATAAGGTTTCTTGTTGGTCTCCTCCGTTCCTTCCAGGAATATCTTTCCGGAAGTGCACGCTAAATCGCCAGAAATTAAATTCATAAGGGTCGTTTTTCCGGATCCATTCGGACCTATGATAGCGTGGATGCTACCCCTTTTAACATCCAAATTTACATGACTAACCGCCTTGACGCCACTGAAATTTTTGACCACATTTTCCAGCCTAAGAATTATATTATCTTTACCCTCAGATTTCTTGGAAATAAAGACAGAAGCAGAGCCTTGTGGTTTCTCGTCATCTATGTCTGGCTTAAAAAACAATCTTGGTCCTTGAATTTTTGGCAGGACCGAAGCCAACGAACCCATGATGCCTGTCGGCATAAAAAACAACGCGAAGAGAAGAAGTCCTCCGTAAACATACAGATGGTATTCTGGCCAATCCAATGTCAGTTGCGGCACCAACGTCAATAAGCTCGCCCCGATTATGGGACCCCATACCGTGCCCATACCCCCGAGCATAATGGCTACAAGAAAAAATACCGATTCTTCCAGGGTGAACATTTCGGAGTTTATGAAACGGATCTGATGTGCCAGAAGGCCTCCAGCTACCCCCGCATAAACACCACTTATACCAAAGGACAAAAGCCTGTATCTACCGCTACTGATTCCGAGAGACTCAGTTGCAATTTCATCCTCTTTTAGTGCAGAAAGGGCCCTACCGATCTTTGAGTTAATAATCATTTTACTCGTAATAAAGGAAATACTTAGCAAGAATAAAATTAGCCAGTAGTAATCTCGCATAGAAAACCGATAACCCATTACCTCGGGAACCGGAATATCAAAGATTCCCATTTTACCCCCTGTGAGTGTAGTCCATTCCGTAGCAGCCTTTTCCACGATGATTCCAAAAGCCAGTGTGACCAAAGCCAGATAATGTTCCTTTGTCTTCAAGGCCGGAATACCAATAATAAAAGCAAAAAATCCTCCCATTAAAGCTGCCGCCGTCAGGCCCAAGGCTATCGGGACACTAAAGCGAGTAGTTAAGAGAGCCGAAGTATATGCGCCAAGCGCAAAAAAGCCTGCTTGACCTAATGAGGTCTGGCCACTCAAGCCAGTCAAAATGTTGAGGCCAATGCAAACGATGCAATAAATCCCTATTGATTGAATCACGTGAATGAAATATGGATTGGGCACTAGAAGCGGTAACAAAAAAGCGATACCAACTATTGTACAATGAATGAGAGTTATAGCTCTGTTAGGATACGCCATAATCATCTTTCTGACGAATTCTAACTCTTCCCCAATAGGCCGGACGGCTTTAGAGAAAGAAAAAGTATTATTATGACAAATGTAACGATATCGCGGAGAGCAGAATGCCAATATGCAGCCATATTTTCAGCTACACCCAATAAGAGGCCGCCTAGAAATCCTCCTAACGGTTTGTCTATTCCTCCAATAATTGCTGCTGAAAAGGCTTTTACGCCCCAATAAACACCAAGGTGAACGTTAATATATGCCACAGGTGCGATAAGTATCCCCGCCACCCCAGCAAGTCCTGAAGATAAGCCCCAAGCCAAAAGTACCATTAATCCAGCATTGATGCCCATTAATCCGGCTACCTCTTGATCGAACCCGACAGCGTCCAAGGCTTTACCAATGATATTTTTCTTTAAGAATATCTCCACTAAGACCATTAGACAAAATGCCGCACAGATTATAAAGATCTCCTGGGGATAGATTCCGATGCCCAATATATGAATGACATCATCACCGAAAGGAGAGGGAAGTTTTTTTTCGGCGGAACCCCAGATCAAAATGTCTGTGTTCTTCAGAATAATCCCAACCCCAACCGTACTCATGATCCAACCAATGGATCTGAGCCGTGCAACCGGTTGAACAGCCACTATTTGAATTAGTATCCCTAAGGCCCCAATGAATAAAAATACTAGGCAGAAGACCAAAACCAAATTCAGCCCGAGACTAGTCATCAGGAATAAAGCGGTAAGGGCTCCCAACAGCATTAGGTCACCATGGGCGAAGTTTAAAGATTCTGTCGTGTAAAACATGATATTGAAACCCATTGCCAATAAAGCGTATGTGCTACCTATCGCCAATCCACTAATTAGAGGTTGGAGCAAATCAAACATTGTCTGATCCTTTTTAGTATGTTCTGCCTTTTACCGCTTTATTTCTCGATTTTATCTGCGTCTTTCACAAAAACCCCTGCTTTACATAGGAAGTTCTTACTAAACTTAGTATCTTTCTCATCGGTGATCCGATGGGTAGCCTTTGCGGCTTTCTGAGACAAATAACATTCAGTATCACTGCATGCCTAGCGCCTTCGTGACCTCATCCTCATATTTAACAACCTTACCATTTTTCCACATCCCTAAGTGTATCTTCTCGAAAGGAATTGCTTGGTGACGCTGTTTTGTGTATGGTCGTTCGATCGGTCCATATAGCGACTGAAAATTCGTTAAGTTTTCTAACGCATCTCTCACCCTCTCTCCGTCAGTTGTCCCCGCCTTTCCCATAGCTGCAGCCAGCATCTTAACGGCGTCATAGCATTGTCCACTCACAACAAACATAATTATTTCCCCGTATTTTGCCCTGATCTTTTCGGCCAAAGCCTTCGTTCTTTCATTAGTATCTTCTGTGTAAGACGTGGCCATGATGAGGCCATTGACCAAGTCTACTCCCGCTAGGTCAATGACATTAGGTTGCAACAGTGCCCAGCTGCCAAAAATCTGGGGGCGGTAGTTAATCTTAGCCATACTCCGCAAGATGGTGCTCGCCTCAGGGGCTATCGCGTAAACACCAATGGCATCTGCGCCAGCATTTCTTATCTTTGTCAACTGAGATGTAACATCCTGGTCCCCTGTGTTAAACTTCTCTACGGCTACAGGCTCTAGATTAAGTTCCTTCATCCTCTTTAAATAATCGCCGAGTCCCAACTGGCCATACCCAGTTGAATTGACCAAGAACGCGATCTTTTTAAATTTCTTGCTAGCCCACCTAATAAGAAGCCTGGTTTGATACTCATCCATCAGCGTGTTACCGAAAATATAGTTCTTGGGTTCATTTTTGTACTTTCCCGTTATTTTTGTCGCACTGGCACAATAACTTATCATGGGAACCTTTGCTTCTTGCAGGATGTGTATAAATGCCAAGGCAGTGCCACTGTCCACAGGTCCAACCATGGCATGCATCCCTTCTTTGTAAACCATCTCTTGAACGTTGGAAATACCCTTGGGAGGTTTGGCTTCGTCATCTCGGACAATTGACACGACTTTTTTCCCCAATATTCCTCCTTTGGCGTTAATTTCTTCAAGCGCTATCCCAAAACCTTGCAGGGCCGACTGTCCCCACTCCGCCTTAGGACCTGTGAGAGATCCCTCAAAGCCCATTTTTATCACATCCGATTGAGCAAACACCACTCGGGGGGCGGTTACAAATAAAGAAAACAGACAACTTACACATGCTCCCAACAACATTTTCTTAATTAACATAGCATCCTCCTTTTCTAAGTTTATAATGAATTTTAACAGCCGTTTCCACACCTAGGGTGAACTCCGAGTCCTGATTCTCTTAAATCCTTGCCGAAAATGGCAAGGTGGATCAGCCATTCTACAGAAGATTTTGCTAGAAAGGTGGAGAGCGTTTTTGAGCCAGTTGCGGTGTATAATCCATAGTGCCTTTACTAGAGTCTGTTATCCGGCTGCCAGAGACTCTTCTTTGGTTTCTAGTATAATCTTACAGCCTTTCGGATCTTCTGAAATCTCGAAAAACCTTGAACAATCATAAAAGGCCTTTGCTTCCAACACTCTGAATCCTTAAGACTCTCCTTTGATTCTATTTTTAACCTTTTGAAAAATATTTAATGTCTCTTCAAGATCTTCTTGTGTATGACTTGCTGAAACCTGCACTCTCAGACGCTCCTCCCCCACTGGAACTACAGGGAACCAAAAGCCTTGAACAAAAATTCCCTCCTCAAATAACAATTGGTTCATGCGCTGTGCCTTCGCGGTATTCCTCACCATGACAGGGATAATAGCTGTTTCACCGTCGATGATCTCGAAGCCGAGGCTTTTCAACCCATTTCTTAGGAAATTAGCGCTTTCAAGCAATTGCTGTATCAATTCGGGATGCTTCTCGATAATGTCAAGGGATGCCAGTGCTGCGCCTACAACAGGGGGAGGCAGGCAATTTGAGAAAATAATAGGACGCGACTTTTGAAAAAGGAAGTTTATAATGTCTTTATTTCCAGCTACGTATCCACCAGCAGACCCTCCCAGACTTTTCCCTAGGGTTCCCGTTTGAATATCGACTTTTCCCTTCATTCCATAGTGTTCAACCGTTCCACTGCCCCTTTTCCCGAGTACTCCTGTAGCATGAGATTCGTCAACCACGAGAAAGGCATCGTACTTCCGTGCAAGCTGGTGCATCTCCGGCAACCGTGCTATGTCTCCTTCCATACTGAATACACCGTCAGTCACGATCATTTTTAACTGGAAATCGGAGGATCCTTGCAGAATCCCTTCCAGTTCCTCCATATCGCTATGGGCATAGGTCTCCACTTTGGCGCGGCTTAAACGACATCCGTCTATGATGCTGGCGTGATTCAGTCTGTCGCTAATAATGAGGTCCCCGTCCCCCATCAAGGCAGAAATGAGACCTTCATTGGCAGCCGAACAAGACATGTAAAGGATAGCTGCCTCCGTTCCAAGAAAACGGGCCAGCCGTTCTTCCAATTGTTTATGAAGATCCGTATAGCCACAAATGATTCTTACCGATGCCGTTCCGCATCCATACTTCTCTATGGCTTTAATTGCCCCGTCCCTAACGTGAGGATGCGATGCAAGCCCCAGATAATTATTGGAGGAAAGCATAAGGACGGGCTTCCCGTTCATACGGACCCTGGAGCCCTGGAAGCTTTCAAGACTCTTCTGAATCCGATAGGCATTACTCTCTCTTAGCTTAGAAATTTCCCTATTGACTCTTTCTACTAAATTTGCCATGGCCTTTCCCTTCTTGAGAACTATTGTATTTAAGTGAATAAAATGTAATTCCTTAACTAAGCAGCAGTGCCCGGTAAA
The DNA here is from genome assembly GCA_964452575.1 of uncultured Desulfobacteraceae bacterium. Classification (GTDB taxonomy): domain Bacteria; phylum Desulfobacterota; class DSM-4660; order Desulfatiglandales; family Desulfatiglandaceae; genus CAYVMN01. The sequence goes on from CAYVMN010000024.1 coordinate 10,553, forward strand.
AAACTTTGAGCTGTTTCTACTCTTGCAAACACCATAGGTCGGCCTATTTTCAACAGAAATCTTCCCCTGGGAGTGAGGGTCCTGAAATAGATGAAAATTGAGACCATCTTCCCGTGCAAATCCTAGCCATATTTTCTGCACTCTGAAGGGGGTATGCCTTGGTTTTTCGCGGGATCAAAATCTGCGGAGACAAAGAGACCACAATAGCAGGTCCCAAACTGGGCTATGTCTTCCTTGTGCCAAACACAAGGACAAATTCTTTTTGCATCAGCCTTTTTGTCGCCCGTTAGCCTCTTGGTCATGCAAGGGCAATACCTCGCGCCAAACTCCAGCAGATTTTCCGCCATCTCTTCAATCAGATCTTTCACCTTGTCTGTATCAGGATTCAAACCATAACCGTGCTTTTCACTGTATTTTTTCGCTAAACGAATGGTCTGATTCACAGCCTCTTCAAATTCCATCTCCCTCTGACCTCCTCATTGTGATCCCCACTATTATTCCATCTCTTCCAGAACTATCGGCTCTATCCACGGAGGTGGACGTAAATCAAGACTATCAATGATAATGTAGTTCGCAGAGGCAAGCGCTACTGTCCCCAGGATAACCACTAGGTCTTCATCCATCAGCCCAAGATCCTTGAGTTGATTTATTTCCATATCGGTTATCCGATGGGCAGCCTTAACAGCCTTCTGGGAAAATTTCAATATGGCCAATTCTAGAGGGGAAAGAAAATCCTTATCCAGTCTTGCAATCATCTTAATCTCATCATCGCTTAAACCCTCAGCACGGAGGTTATTCCCGTGAAAAATCACTCAGACTTTGCAGCCAACAGCCACGGATACCGCGACTGATATCATCTCTTTCATCTTAATCGATATCTTGTGCTCCGTCTTGTCAGCCAAATTGTACATCCAGTGCGCCTTCAAGTACTCAGGGGCAAGGCCCAGCGCCTTGAATACAGCGGTAATTTTCCCTTTCCCACGGACCCGTTCAATATCGTCAAATATCTTACGCAATTCTCCTGTGGCTTTTTCAGGATCAACAACCTTTATTCGTTTCGTGATCTCAAATGCCTCCATATAATCCTCCCTTCTACAAATAAAAACTTGTGACAAAGCCTTCACTTATGGCAGCTCGTATGTTACCCTGTCCTTTGGCATCTCCAATGAGAGCAATCTTTCCGACTTTTCCCTTCAGCGCATCTTTAAGCCCGTTGACGGGCTTGAGTCCCAATGCCAGGACCACAGAGTCTCCCTCAAATTTCCTTTCTTGTCCATTTTCAATGGCCACAACACCTTCTTCTGTAATCTCCTTCACCTTCGTATTCGTATGAATCTCTACTCCTAGGGTGTCCAGTTCTTTCATCAAGCATTTGCGGACCAGAGGCTCCATATCCATTCCCACGTTTTTCAGAATTTCTAGAATGATGACTTGCTTCTCTTGCTCTGACAAGAATAAAGCAGTCTCACAGCCGATCAGACCGCCTCCAACAACAATAGCACGCTTTCCCATATCCCTACCTCTCAACACCTGATGCGCGCTCAGAATTCCACTCTGTCGCTTCTGTTCAATATCGGCGGGGATGAATGGTTCCCCTCCAGTAGCCAATATAACAACATCAGGTTTGAGAGCTTCGATATTCTCCGGCCTTGCCTCACTGTCTAATTGAATGTCCAGATTCCTGAATTGGGGCAATACATGGGAGTAATATTCCATAATATACCTTATTTCTTCTTTATGAGGTGGAATAGCAGCGATATGTAGGGTTCCCCCCAGAACAGGCCTCTTTTCCATCAGGGTCACTTCATGACCACGAAGGGCTGCAATGCGAGATGCCTCCATGCCTGCTGGCCCCCCTCCAATTACCAATACCCTTTTCTTTTTGGCCGCTATCCTAATTTCTCCATACTTATTTCCCCTACCCAGTTGGGCGTTCACCGTACAGCGAAAGGGTCTTTTATTCAGCCCCCGGCATTCATTGCACCGAATGCATTTTCTGATCCCCTTTATGTCTCCATTTTCGATTTTCTGTGGCAAATCAGGGTCGGCCAACAATCCTCTGCCTATGCCGATAAAATCCGCATATCCTTCATTTAAGGCTTTTTCTGCAAGCTCCGGAAGTCCGAGACCCCCTGCAACCATCACAGGTGTTCCCACGACTTCCTTCACTTTTTTGAACAGGGGTAAATCATGGCCACGAGGCATATTAAAGGGCGGGGAGACATATTCTGATGTTTCCCCATGCATTCCCGAGTTGAGACTTACGGCGTGGACTCCAATCGATTCCAGTGTTTTTGCTATCTCTATCGATTCCGCAACCCCTCTCCCTTCAGGATGGAACTCGTTCACTGCATAGCGAACCAATATGGGAAAATTAGAACCAACTTTCGATTTGGTAGCTTGTATCAGTTCTATTAGAAATTTCATCCTCCCCTTGAGGTTGCCTCCATAGCTATCGTCCCTCTTATTTAACATTGGGGAAAGAAACTGGGCTATAAGAAAACCTCCCATGGCATGGATCTCAATCGCGTCAAATTCTGCAAGCTTCACTCGTTGCGCCGCCAATGCATAGAGTTCAATCATTTTTTCTATCTCGGCAACTGTCAATTCACGAGGAGGCGGTCCACCCATTCTTTGGACAGAAGAGGAGGACACTTTTTGAATATTTTTGACCCCTTGATACCCTACTTCCCAGGGAATTGAACCTACACTACCAGGTCCCGGGCTCAGTTGAATGGCAACCTTAGCTCCTGCTTCATGAACAGCTTCCGTAATCTTGAAAAGGCCGATAGTATAACAATCGTCATCCGCTCTAAGTGCCCTGGCAAGATGCATGAACGGGTCGATAGCCGTACACGCCATGGCCGTTTCAACCACAATTAGCCCGACTCCACCTCTTGCTATTCTTTCATAATGTGCAATTAATTCTTCCGTAATGTCGCCATTTAATCCAGGCAACCAGCTGCTCATCGCAGGGAAAAAGATGCGATTTTTCAGGTGTAAACTACCTATCACTCCCTGTTCCAAAATTCTGCGGAATTCCATATTTTCTCCCTCCCTATCTTCATTTTCAATGGCATAGGTTTACGGGTGTGCATATTCTTACCGGCGTAAGAACAACGCCTACTCACAAGCCCCAGAATAGTAAGGAATTTAACCTCAAGCTCCACAAGAGGGCCGTTGAGAGAATACTGGGTCATTACGGTATCTTAGATCATTAAAGGAAGTGGCTTGAGAAACCCTGCTTCGTTCAACATCGGAGGCATCGTCCGAAGGCTTAACCGTATTCATATCCACATTAATGATAAACACAGCCGCCCTTTTCTCTCCGAGCCGTAAGATTTACGAGGCGGGGGGGTGTTGTTTACTATGTTTTTAATGCCACTTTAGGGGCTGTTTTCCCTGGAATAATATAACCAGAAACTTCCTTATGACTTCTACTCATGTGCATGTGAAAAGCACTTCTACGCCCCGATTTATGCCCGAATTAGCAGACTTTTCACATGCACATGAGTAACCCTTTATGGTCAAAATAAGAATGATAAATTCTGTCAAAATAGTGTGTATTTTAACATACCCCTCTTAAATTGCCTCAATTTACTGCTATAAGCCCCAACCACAAATGCTCCAAGATCTAAACCGGATGCCTTCTTTTTCAAGAGATTTTCACTAGTTTCTATTTTTGGTACAAGAATCTGCGGATGTCAAGAAAAAAATGGCAATATTTTGATGATAACATAAAAAAATATTGACTGAACCATCAATTTGTATTATCACCTGGTGTTATGTTGAAGACGGGGGCAAAACTTGAGGCTTCCTGATATCCTAATTGATTCCATTATTGATGTTGCCGATATTAAATTGGGGTATATTTATTATGAAAATAGACGAAACCAACATCACAATTATTAAGCATCTTCGAGATGGAAGAAAACCCTTCAAAAAGATTGCCGATGAACTAGGCATTTCCGAAAACACGGTGAGAGCACGGGTCAAGAAACTCATAGATGAAGGTATTCTGGTGATCTCCGGCCTCGTGGCCCCAGAAGCCCTTCCCGGGCACAAGATGGCCATGGTCGGCGTTAAACTAAGTACCTTGGATCTGGTAAAAAAAGCTGAGGAATTCAGCAAGTTAAAGGGGGTGGTTTCTGCGAGTGTTGTAACAGGCCGGTATGACCTAATGCTGATGGTTCTTTTAAAGGAAGGGTTTGACTTGCTGGAATTTTACTCAGAGGAGGTGTACAGATTAAATAACGTTCAATCCGTGGAGACTTTCGTGATTTACAAGAGCTATAACTTGAAAGTCCCTTATATACTTTAAAAAATTGAGGGATAGCGGTCGCAATTCCTGGAGTCTAAAGTTAGCAGTAGCAGCGAAGCGAGACCTACAATAGTAAAGGAATAAAACATGCAAAAAGAAACTAAGAAGACTCCTCTATATGATTGGCATGTGGCCCACAAGGGCAAAATGGTTGCCTTTGGAAAATATGAGATGCCGCTGTGGTATGCGGGCGGCCCAAAAGCGGAACATTTGGTGGTGCTGACCAACGCTGGCACCTTTGACACAAGCCATATGGCCGTGGTTATGGTTAAGGGCCCGGATTCTCTTCAACTACTCCAAACTTGTTTTACGAGAGATCTCAATGCCTGTGTGGGCAGAAGTCGTAGGCCCATGGAAGAGGGCAGATGTGTCTATGGGGCCTATCTCAATGAGAAAGGTGAGTGTATTGATGATGCCATCGTTTATCAGGTAGCAAAAGCGGAGTACATGGTTGTGGTGAACTCCGGCATGGGAGGTGAAATTGTGGCACATATGGAAAAGCACCGTAAGGGCAGGTTGAAAGTCAAAGTAAGCGATCTTACGGAAAGAGTTGGCAAGATGGACATCCAGGGCCCGTTGTCTGCCAAGATCCTCAGCAAAGTACTTAGAGAGCCGACAAAGGTATTTGAAAACATGGTCCACTTTTCCTTTAAGGGCCACTTTGACAGGATTTCCCCTTCTGCAGATCAGGTACGGCTGACTGACGGGACCCCTTTCCTCCTTTCCCGTTCCGGGTATACCGGAGAAGTGGGATTTGAAATCTTCATTGGCCTGAAAGATATAATTAAGATCTGGAAAATGATCATGGAAGCTGGAAAGGAATTCGATATCATGCCATGTGGTCTGGCCTCAAGAGACTCCCTAAGGACCGGTGCCTTGCTTCCCCTCTCCCATCAAGATATTGATGGTTGGCCATATGTGAATCACCCATGGGATTTTGCCCTTCCCTTCAATCAGGACCGGACAGGTTTCACCAAAACATTTATCGGGGATCAGGCCCTGAAAAGCGTGAAAAACCTTGAATATACCCTTCCGTTTGTAGGCCGTGATCCCAGAAAAATTGACGCCCATGATGCCGTAGTGTTAGATACGGACGGCAATGAAATCGGCGTGGTATTGACCTGTGCCACTGATATGGCCATCGGATACGAAAGAGGACGAATCTACAGTATCACAAGCCTTGATAAGCCCGAAGGTTTTGAGCCGCGGGGTTTGAGCTGTGGTTTTATCAGGGTCAAATCAAAGTTGGATGTGGGCCAAGTCGTGGAACTCAGGGACAAAAAGAGGAACATCGAGGCGACAATTGTTCAAGACATCCGCCCCGATCGAACCGGGCGTCGGCCCCTCGATGGATTTTTGCATTGAGCTGTTATTTTGAACCGAATATTTTTATCTAAGACTTAGAAAAAGGAAAAGCTGTGATGAAAGAGATACATGAGTTAGATTTACCTGAGGATGTAAGGTATGCACCCGATCACGAATGGGCCCGGGTGGAGGGCGAGAGGGTGAGGGTCGGGATTGACGATTATGCACAGGATCAGCTAGGGGACATCGTCTTCGTAGAGTTGCCCAGCGTGGGTGATACCTTTAAAAAGGGACAGGAATTCGCAACCGTGGAATCGGTAAAGGCCGTTGTGGAATGCTACCTTCCTGTCAGTGGAGAGATTCTCGCAGTAAACAAACAGCTTGAAGAATCCCCGCAACTGATGAATGAAAGCCCTTACGGCGAGGGCTGGATGGTAGAGGTCAAACCCAAAGACCTCTCCGAAATGGACACCCTTATGACAAACACCGCGTCTCTGGAAAGGCTGAAAGGAGCAAAATAAATGCGCTATTTGCCCCATACTGACGAGGACATCGCCTCAATGCTTGAGGCGGTGGGGGCCAGGGATCTCAACGCCCTCTTTTCAACAGTCCCTGGAGATTGCCGTTTGAAAGGAGATCTGGATCTGCCAAGACCTTTCAGTGAATGGGAACTCGACAGACATATGCAGACCCTCGCTTCTATGATGGCAGTGAGCCCCGAATATAAGGTCTATGTGGGGGCCGGGAGCTATGAGCACTTTATCCCTGCCTCGGTCTCTTACCTCCTGGGCCGATCCGAGTTCGTGACATCTTATACCCCCTACCAACCGGAGATGAGCCAGGGGACGCTCCAGGCCATCTATGAGTACCAGACCCTCATCGCCCGGCTCCTGGGCATGGAACTGGCCACCGCGTCCCACTATGATGGTGCCAGCGCCTTGGCCGAATCACTACTGATGGCTATCAGGGTAACCAGGCGGACAAAGGTGGCCGTCTCGAACCTTATCCATCCCTCATATCGCCGGGTAGTTAAGACCTACCTTGAGCCAACGGGCTATGGGGTCATTGAACTCCCTTACCTCAAAGAGGGTGTGACCGATCTTTCAGGAATTGAGGGGATGGATGACCTTGCTGCGGTTGCGATCCAGTCACCCAATTTCTTCGGATGCATTGAGGACTTAGGGGAAGCTGGCAGACAGGTTCATGACAGGGGTGCACTCTTTGTGGTCTCCTTTACCGAAGCCCTCGCCTACGGTCTCCTCAGGAGCCCAGGGAGTCAGGGGGCCGACATTGCCTGTGGAGAAGGTCAGGGCCTTGGCATACCCCGCTCCTTTGGCGGCCCCGGACTTGGAGTCCTTGCCAGCGGAGCCAAGTTTATGCGTAACCTCCCGGGCCGTCTGGTCGGGCAGACCCAAGATCTGGACGGAAAAAGGGGGTTTGTCCTCACCCTCGCCACCAGGGAACAGCATATCCGCCGGGAAAAGGCCACTTCCAATATATGCACCAATAACAGCCTTTGCGCCCTGGCAGCAGCCATGTATATGGCCTCTTTGGGGGGTACGGGCATGCGGGAACTTGCCTGCCTCAACCACGACAAGGCCGAATACCTCAAGGCTGAATTGAGGAGGGCGGGACTTAATATCAGCTTCCAAGGCCCAGGTTTTAACGAATTCGTGGTGGAATTTCCCCCAGGTTTTGGGGAGAGATACAACCGTCTCATGGACAAAGGGATCGTGGCAGGGCTTCCCCTGGCCCCCTATTATCCCGAGCTTGCCGGTCACTACCTCTTGTGCGTAACAGAGGTCTTCTCGAGGGAGGATTTGGACACCCTGGTCAGGGAGGTGATATCATGAAAGAGCTCTTGGGCACGCGAGGCCTTGTGCTGAATGAACCACTGCTGTGGGAGAAGGGCAAAAAGGGAAGGCTCGGATTTTCTCTCCCCCCGCGTGATGTGGGCTCCTTCCCCCTTAGGCAGGAACTTACCGGTGAGGGACCCGACTTTCCTGACCTGAGCGAGGTTGAGGTGGTACGCCATTATACAAGGCTCTCCCAGTGGAATTTCGGGGTTGATACCGGGATGTACCCTTTGGGTTCATGCACCATGAAGTACAGTCCCAAGACCAACGAAAGACAGGCGACGCTTTCAGGCCTTTCAGGGGCCCACCCACTCCTCCCGGAAAGGCTGAGCCAGGGGGCCTTGAGGTTGATGTTTGAACTGGAAAAATACCTTGCCGAGATTACCGGGATGGATGCCACAACCCTTCAGCCCGCCGCAGGTGCCCAGGGAGAAATGACCGGGATGCTCCTTATATACGCCTTCCACAAGTCCAAAGGGGCAAGGCGTTCAAAGATCATCATCCCGGATACGGCCCACGGGACAAATCCTGCCAGCGCGGCCCTCTGCGGGTATAGGCCGGTAGCCGTAAGCTCCAGCGAAAAGGGGATACTTTCCTTGGAGGCCATTTCTGAGGTCATGGACGAAGAAACTGCCGGAATCATGATCACCAACCCCAACACCCTCGGGCTCTTCGAGGAAAATATTCGTGGGATTGCCGACACCGTCCATGCGAAAGGGGGGTTGGTCTACTGTGACGGTGCAAACCTGAATGCGGTTATGGGCGTGGTCAAGATGGGAGAGATCGGGGTCGATGTGATGCATCTGAACCTCCACAAGACCTTCTCTACGCCCCACGGCGGAGGAGGCCCTGGATCTGGTCCCGTGTGTGTGAAAAAGGACCTCGTGCCATTCCTCCCTGTCCCGCGTGTCCTGAAAGAGGGCGAGGCATATGTCCTTTCTCATGATTACCCTGAGTCAATTGGAAAGATTCAGGCCTTTTATGGGAACTTTGGGGTCATGATAAAGGCATACAGTTATATCCTGAGCATGGGTCCTCAGAATCTCAAGAAGGCCAGTCAGCTTGCCGTCCTAAATGCAAACTATGTGAAGGAGAGGTTAAAAGTGGTCTTGCATCTCCCTTACGACAGGCCGTGCATGCATGAATGCGTGTTTTCGGACGCGAATCAGATGGCCCGGAAGATTACGACCCTGGACATGGCCAAGAGGCTTATGGACTACGGTTTTCACCCCCCCACCATCTATTTTCCCCTGGTGGTTCACGGCGCAATCATGGTGGAACCTACTGAGACGGAGTGCAAAGAAGATCTGGATCAGTTTATTGAGGCCCTAAAGGCCATAGCAAGAGAGGCCGAGGAGGCACCTGACCTCCTTCGCGGGGCCCCCAGTAAGTGCAAGGTAAGGAGGCTGGATGAGACAGCAGCGGCCCGCAGGCCTTGTCTTGCCGGGTAAGGGATATCTCAAGTGGCGGATCAACCCTTAAAAATAGTGATTATTGGACTCGAAGCTGGCGGGCTCTATGCCTCAAAGAGCGCCCTTAGCTACAACCGCAAGTGCCATGTCACAATCATTGAAAAGAGGGATTTTGACCAGTTCTCTCCTTGCGGTCTCCCCTTTGTAATCGAGGGGATGGTGAAGGACTTCGATGACCTCAAGTACGACGTCCCTGAGATAAGAAACAAGCTTACCAAGCTCCTCGGCCATGAGGTAACCTCCATTGACAAGGAGACCAAGACTGTCAGGGCCGTGAATCTATCCACCTCAAGGCCAAGAGAGATCAATTACGACTCACTGATACTTGCAACGGGTGCATCTCCAATCAATCTCCCTATCCCAGGGGCAAAGCAGCTTGAGGGGAGAGGGGTCCATTTTGTATCAGACATCGAGAACGGCATGGCCCTCCTGGCAGCGGCGAAATCATCGAAGATGAAAAGGGCCGTTGTGGTAGGCGCTGGGGCAACGGGTCTTGAGGTGGCGGTGGGACTGAGGAAACTGGGGCTTGAGGTAGTGGCAACCAAGAGGACTGAGCCCCCATTGCCTCGAAACCTGGACCCCGAGATGGGAAAGGTTGTCGTTGAACATCTGGAAGGCCTGGGAATAAGGGTCTTATTTGGCAGGGGAATAGACCGCATAAATGGGGTCAGGGCCGTAGAATCCGTGGAGATCGCCGGTGAGACTATCGACTCTGACATCGTGGTCATGGCAGTCGGGATGGAGGCCAACGCCAAGCTGGCCGAAATCATAGGGGCAAGAACGGCAAAAGGAATGGTCCTGGTCAATAACAGGATGGAGACCACGGTCGAGAATGTCTATGCCGTAGGAGATCTGGTTCAAACCTATTCCAGGATAGATGGGACTCCTACAGTTATGCAACTCGCCACCTCCGCCTACCGGCAGGGCATGACGGCAGGCATTAACGCCGCCGGCGGGAATACCTCCTACCCCGGAGCCCTCAACACATTTCTTACTGTGGTGGGCGGCCTGGAAATCGCCTCGACAGGATATACCTCGGAGGGCGCCAGGAGATTGGGTTATGATGTCAAGGCCATTTCCACCAAACGGGAAATAAGGCCTCACTATATGCCCGCCTCAAAGGATATAAACCTGAGGGTCGTGGTGAATGCAAGTGACGGAAAGATCTTGGGGGCCCAGGCCGTTGGAGAAGAAGGGGCCGGATGGAGGATCAATCTCTTTGCCCTGGCCATACACGGCGGCATGACCCTTTATGACCTCATGGACGCAGAGCTCTCCTATAACCCGCCTATCTCCCAGATGTACGACCCGGTCTCGCAGTTAGCCGAGGTGGCCCTGAAGAGGCTCGGGCTTCCACCCAGGGAATGCAAAAAGACCTTCTTTCCCAGGGTGAAGGGGGAATAACCTTTGACGCGTAAATCGGCCCCTAAGAGATGGCTTATTACCGAGATCCCTATGATAGAGTATAAGGAGGCATGGGATCTCCAGGTCAGACTCGTATCTGCGAGAAAAGACAGGGACATCGACAAGGATATAGTCCTCTTGTTGGAACACCCGCCGGTTTTTACGCTTGGCCGGAGGGGAGGGAGAGAAAACCTCTCGGTCTCAGAGGACTTCCTGAAAAGGGAAGGCATCTCTGTCTTCCAGGTGGAACGGGGTGGGAACATCACCTTTCACGGTCCTGGCCAGCTGATTGTCTATCCCATCATAGACCTTAATGAGGCGAGGCTAGGCGTGACAGATTATGTTGAGCGCCTGGAAGAGGTCATGATCCTTGTGGCCGCGGACTGGGGGATCAGGTCTCAAAGGAATCCCCTCAACCGCGGCGTATGGGTGGCCAATAAGAAGCTAGGGAGCATCGGAATAGCCATACGCAAGGGGATCTCCTTTCATGGCGCCGCACTCAATGTCAATCTGTCTCTCAGGCCCTTTAGCTGGATAAACCCCTGCGGGCTCCAGGGCATCGGTATGACCTCTCTGGAGCAAGAACTTGGACAAAGGCTATCCATGGATCAGGTACGCCTGGGGGTCAAACGACACATGGAAAGGGTCTTCGGGGTTGAACTTGTCCCAAAAGATCTCCAGGGTTTGGGGACAGGTCTTTCACGGGATTGACAGAACTCTGGACTCTTTAGCTACATTTGAGTGGCAAGAGATATCTCAAAATATCCGGCACATTCCTGTCTGGATGGGAATATGCACCTGTCTACCTCTGGATTCATCCGATAATTAACGCCGATCTCCTTCAGCCAGCACCCTATTCTAAAAAGTGGGCCACATTCATACTCATCAATCACGCCCAGCATCTTCACTCCGTTATATGCAAAGCACCCTCTTTCACTAAATTTCCAATGGAGGATGTTCTGATCCGGGAAGGTCCATATAACATTCATAAAATCAGGAATCAGCAGGTCAGCAACGTTTGAAAAAAATGATCTTAGTTCTTCAAATGATTCAATTGCCTCCTTTGAAAAACCCATGGCCTTCTTGAACCTCTTGACCTCAATCGGGGCCAAAGACTGGATTGCCAGCTTGTTTACCTTGTTGGCCGATTCGATTCCAAATTGAGAAAAGGTATTGAAAAACCACATCCCATCGTGTGTCATCCAACATTTGCCCAGGAGTTCAACAATCCCCTTCTTATCCAGTTGATCAATCAAATTCATGCGCCAGGTCTCCTTCATCTCCTGGCCAAGGCACAATCGAACACCTGGTCTTCTCGATTATTTCAAACAGGGAAGGCCTATCCAATACATTGCCCATCACCAGTATTCGTGGCTGTTCCTTCAAATGGGGCAGGGCCCCTGCTGGACGATCGGCAAGATCCTTCCGATCCTTTTCTCTCCCAACTCACCGGCCAGTCCGCCCATGACGCTCCTCCTTTCAAACCTGATGGAGGTTTCCTGTAGACTTCAATAAAAGGATCTTGGAACTGCCCTCTGTTCCCCTAGCCTCTCTTCAACGTCTTAGACCTATGACTACCCCAAAGACTTTTTCAACCTGTTCTGTTCCACCGCCCCTTTTTGCCAACCGCCAATGGCTAATGGCTAACTGCACAGGTCCAACTTTTTCTGAAATGCCATAGACGCAAGCATTAGGACTCTTTCGATCGACCCCAGCAGACCCCCGCTAATTGCCATGAACAGAGATTGAATCCAGAATATGGTCGATTAATCTCTCAACCGATTTTTGGTTTAGCAGTCTTCTGTCAAATATTAGTTTGGTGATGTTCATAAGGATACCTACACCGTTTAGAAGCCAGGACATGGTTTCCACGTCCACGTCCTTTCTGATTCGCCCCTGCTCCTTTCCCTTCTGGATGACCCGCCCTATAAACTTCATGTAGCTGGCATGGTCCTTTCGGAGACGTTCGGAAATCTCTGGGTCGCTGACCTCAGAAATGGCCTGGAACTGGACCTTGAGTTCATCAGGATGCCTGATCATTCGTCTGAAGTAGGTCGACCCCATATTCCGGAGGGCCTTCAGTGCGTCGGGCTCTTTGTCTACCTCCTCTTGCCAAAAGGTAGTAATCCTATCGGACATGTGCTGCAGGATCTGCAGATAGATGAATTTCTTGGAAGGAAAATGTCGATAGATCGCAGCCTCTGTAATATCCATCTCAGCTGCGATATCGGCCATCCTTGTTGCACGATAATTGGAGCGAGCAAAGACCTTCACCGCTGAAACAAGTATCTCTCTCTTTCGCTCTTTTGCAGGGAGTCTCTTTTTGGCCATTTTATCACCTTGCGGCTTATTAGTTAGCGCTTACTAACATAATAGGGCAGATAATATCATGTCAACCCCTTTTTAATGTAAGAAGACTCGAAGTATGAGGGGAAGAGATCAAAACCAAATAAGGCCAATTTACTTTTGACTTACTGATCTTTTCTGTCTATAAGAAGATACGTCAACATCCATATCTTAAAGGAGGTCAGCCAATGGAGAAAAGCAAGGTCGTTCAACCCGACGAGATCAAGTGGGAGCCCCACCCGCAACTGGCAAACGCAAAAGTATCTTATCTATTGTCCAACAGGGATGAAAGGGCGGATCTCACCTGTCTCCTGGTGCGTCTGCCTGCAGGGACAGAGGTGGGAAAACACATCCATGAGAATTCTGATGACATTGTTTACGTGGTAAAGGGCAAGGGAAAGATGTGGATCGACATGGTCGGTGAAATGCCCATGGTACCGGGTGCCTTTTTCAGGATTCCAAAGGGTGTCTTGCACCAACCCCGGGATATCGAGGAAGACCTCCTGGTCTACGACGTCTTCTATCCTTACTTAGCCTAGCCGATCTGGAATTATCTCCCACTTCCCTGGACCCAGCCCCAGAAAAGGCGAATCCTTTCATATGTCCAGATAGTATTGGGAAAGCTTTCCAGTTGACGGACAGACCTCAATTTTTCTATAATATGTCTTTAAAAAAGCAGGCCTTATCCCTCCTCTGTCACTGAAAGGTCTTCCGAGCGCCGAAAGGGAAAAGAAAACCTGCGGAGTAACAGCCTGAAAAAGATGAAAATACATTATCCCAAGCATATTGAAGAGATTCCGCCTGATAGGCAGGAGGAATTAGAGAAAGACCTTACCCATTTCTTGCGCTTTTCACCGTGCCGGAGGCTCCGTTATGTCGAAAGAGAATGGCTTCTTTTGCAGGATTATCTTGATCGTTTTGGGGGAGCATGGAGCCGGAAGTCGAATTAGATTTCTTTGAGATCGTCAACGACTTTAATCATCAAGTCTACTCTGGTCCCAAGAAAATTGATCTTTTCTTCTACAAATCCATTAGAAAAGAACCCTCTTCTACCAAAGATCAACCCCAAATAATCTTTCCCCCCATAAGCGACTGTCCCAGTCCGGCACAGTACCTGCCAACAGTGCTGAATGGACCACAACATCATGGGTTGTATCTGCCTTGACACACAAGGGCAAATCCCCTGTGAAAAGTGGGTCATATAAAGATAAGCGGCTTCAAAATTATGGAATGTGAGAAGAGGGTTACTTATTTACTTATGGCCATCTTTCCACGAGCCCCCTATTCCTTACATCTACACACATATCAGCAAGAAAGCGCATTTCCATGCCCCGTTATTTCCGGGCTTCCATGGGATAGGTCTCTTCCTCGGTCAGCCAGGCCGCATATTCAATAGCCTGTTGAATATCCTCGCGGTCCAGGTCAGGATACCCCTGAAGAATCTCATCAAATGAAGCGCCATGGGCGATCTGCTTGACAAGAATAGAAACGGGAATTCGCATCCCTCGGATACATGCCCGCCCTCCCATGATCTTGGGATCAAATGTGATTCGATCAAACATGATTTTGCCTCCCACATAACCATACATGATCATTGCGAACAGCGCCAGCCAGAAGGGTGGCCGCTTCCGCATCTTCTTGCCAGTGATCCATACCCGAGACACGGCCCAGAGTGGCCATGTATTCGAGAGGTGTTACCGCCGATAGCCTCATCTTCATGATAAGGAGCGCAGGGAAAAAGGAATCAGACCAACAATAGGAATCATAGGATCAAAAAGAATAAAAGAAAAGTGGATAATAACTCTTCCTCTCTTTTTCCGAATAGTAGGAATTACAAGGAGGGAATCCTAGATCGTTGGTAAAGGGGGAGAATTAAATCGGGGATAACAATTTATTTAGTTAAGCCTGACCCCATACATTGTTTGGACGAGGGGGCGTCAGGTGCAACCGCGTTGTTCTGCCGCGCAAGCGCGGCGGGACAACCGGTTGGCAAAAACCGGCGCCCATTCATGTCGACGCGCAAGCGGCGGCGCAAAGCTGAGGAGCCGGGCGTGATTAAAAGGCAAAGTTTCAAAAACCCGACAAGCGAATTTATAGGGCATATTTTGAAACCGCAAGCAATCGCCCGGTCCCTCTCCAGCGTGGGGTTGGCAGTTTCAAACCTTTGTATTGATAAGTCTCTTCAACAGAATATCTTCGATGTTTTGACGTGAATCCAACACGGAAAACACATAAACATATTTGCCTGATATTCTATAGAGGATTCTCCATGGCGCTATAATCAATTCACGATACTGTAAAATACCATGATCTCGTAGCTCTGGTACAATGCGGCCTCTATCGGGAAAGACGTTGAGAGTGGAAGCTTTCTGTTTGATTTTTCTGAATACCGTTAGGGCGTTAGATGGGCTATCAATCGCAATATATTCAACAATACGTCGTAGGTCATTCTCAGCTACATTAGCCCAAATTACTTCATAATTTACGGTCATTTTAGTCTTTTAATGAGACCTTTTTCAATATTTTCAAACATGTCCTGCTGAGACTTGAATTTCCCTTCTCGTATTTCCTCTTCAGCTTGAGAAATCAATTTCAGCATCCCAATAGCATTTCGCATATCCTCAAAACTTTTGGGATCCTGTAAAACCGCTTTTGGTTCCCCGTTTTGAGTAATGATGACAGGACGATGCGTTTTGTTGATTTGCTTCAACAAATCGGCTGCTCGTGATTTAAGATAGGTAACCGGTCTTATGTCTTCTGAAATATTCATTTTTATCACCTCCGGTCCTTTTATAGCATCAAATTGGGACCGATGTCAAGCTACAGTATAGAAACCAGATCCCTCCCGGACCTGATATCCCCCGCCACCCCCTGCGATCTCTCTCCCTTTGGCTCGAAGGCCCAGTAGTGCTTTCACTTCCTCAACAAAGGGCCTGCTCCCCACCCCGGTTAAATAGAAAAACCAGATTTAACGGGCCAGGCAGCGATGCTGCCCGTCCATTTATCATCACGGCCGCTTTCCTGGCCTGATAAAGCCAGTAAAGCAAACGGCGGCGGTCCTTTGGAAATTTGAGCAGGCCCCGGTTAAATGGTTTTTAAATTTAACGGGGTAAAATTTCCCTCTTATGGCATCGATGGGTGATATGCCAGATGTGGCCTGGAATATAACGTCGCTTCGCCCTTGCCATAGACTCTTGGAAATAACGCCCTTTTTGCCCTCGAAAAATCCATTATAGGCCCATTTCAGGGGCTCACTTTACCACAATTCGACCAAATATCAGCTACTTGCCGTGGCCCGACCCCTGTTTAAGTGATATACCCTCAGACAGATCCCATCCCCTTGGGAACGGACGGCCTCGTGCCCATTCTGGATGGGAAGTTTCCAGGCAATGTGGGGCCAGTATTGACCATGTTTGCAGGAGCTGACCGACTGGAGCACATCCTGACCCTTGAGGTCCGTCGGGACATCGTTCAGCTCATGGGCAAGGAGGGCATCATTGCCGTCCTGAACCTGGACCATATCAAGGCCATATTGCCAGAGAGTGAGGATGTAGTGGCCGAGGATTATGAAATTGAGCTCAAGTCGGATCGCGAGGTGTTTCCTGAGGCTGATGTGCTCAGGGATTTTCTGTGCAACGCCTTTGGCATGATTCCTATCACCCGGTCGAAACTTCGGCGCATGGCGCAGCTCATTCGCCATAAGAGAGATGGGGGCGCCAGGAAGGTCATCCTAGACATGGATACCGGGGTTGATGATGCCATGGCTTTGCTCCTTGCCATGCAGTCACCGGAATTGGAGGTCCTGGGGATCACCGTGGTAGGTGGCAATGTGGGTGTGGATCAGACGGCACGGAATACGGCGGCGGTGCTGGCGCATATTCATCCCTTTGTGAAAACGCGATATCCTCAGCTTCCTTTTGTTGCCAAAGGCAGAAAACGCCCAGATGGGAGACCGACTGCCGCGGACGTACACGGACCGGATGGCCTGGGCGGGGTCTCCTCGAAGTATTTCACTGAAGAGGCGGAGAGACTCATCCAGGAAAATGCCCATAATTTCTTTGTGGACCTTATGGATGCCCACCCGCCGGGTACAATCACCCTGGTGACGACCGGACCCCTCACGAATCCAGGCCACTGGATTCAAACGTATCCCGAAACGGTAAAGCGGCTGCAAGGCATCGTCAGCATGGGAGGGGTCTTCTTTCAGGCCGGGAACAGGAGCCAGGCTGCAGAATTCAACATCCATTTTGACCCGGCCTCAGCAAGAGAGGTGGTGAAGTTCTGCCGGAAGCCGTTGTCAACAGGTCTCGGCCAGTGGCATGAGACGGTCCCCCTTACCTTCGTGGGGCTCGATGTGACCCAGCAGGTCCGGTTGCGAAGGCCTGTCCTCGAAGGGGCCATGCGTGCTGGAAAGGACGGGAGACCAGAGTTTGTGCGCGATGTAACGCGGTTCTACATGGACTTCTATAACCGAAACGAAGGCCTTGACGGATGCTACCTCCACGACCCGCTCACCGTCGGCTATGCCATGGACCCCTCCTTCTGTCAGGCAGAGCAGTACCATGTGGAGGTAGAAGATAGCGGGGAATTCACTTCAGGAATGACCGTGGCGGACTACCGCCCCACCAGGCTTTACAAAGATAAGATGAAGGAGGTCACCTGGGTGTGTTATAAAGTGGATGCAGAAAGATTTGAACGACTCTTTTCAAGAAGGGTGTTGAATATTTGATCAGGATCAAATAAAATAAAAGTGGTTTTAGTCCCCATACGTCCCGAGGCCAACAACTGGATAAAAGTGGAACCAAAAGAGAGAGGGATTTTAATGAGAATTGGTTAATTCCCATGAAGAACAATTCACCTTTAGGAAACGAGGAACTCGATTTTCTTCATGAATTCAAGAAACGACTCCTCAGAAACTATCCGAACAGGATAAAGCGAGTTAGCCTTTTTGGATCTCGGGCAACTCGAAAAGCTCATGAGTATTCCGACTATGACGTCTTCATCATGGTGGACAGAAAGGATAGGCAGATTACCGACGATATTTTCGATTTGTCATACGATATTTATATTGAAAGCGATTTGACCATAGACATCTCACCCGTGATCATGACTGAAGAGTATTTCCAGAATCGCCTCTCCCAGGAGCGAAAAATAGCCGAGGACATTCAAAAAGAGGGAATCCTTCTTTGAAGGAAGAAAACCGATTAAAGAACAGGGATGAAGAACTGGCCCACGCTGATGAGTCCCTGAAGGCTGGTTATGTTCTCATGGAAAACCGGCTTTACAGGGAAGCCTTACCAAAGTTTTACTATGCCCTTTTTCATGCAATGCGAGCGCTTCTCTTTACAGAAGGGCTGGAACCACGGAGCCATGAAGGGGTCAGCCACTTGTTTAATCTCCACTTCGTGAAGCCGGGTTTATTCTCTAACGAAAGACATCGTTTTTTCAAGAGACTCATGAAATACAGGCACGAGGCGGATTATGGCCTTGGATTTGATATCACAGAGAAGGACTGCGACGAATGGCGTTCCGAGGTATCCGGTATTATTGTTGAAATAAAGGAATTCCTGTATAAAGAAAATGAATAGAGGAATCGGCTAACCTCTCAACTTTCCAAATGGGCAAGGAATTCGATATGACTGATGAAGTCGAGATCAAATTCCAGTGTTCGCCCGATGTAATTGCGGGGCTGTCCCAGCTCAGTGACCTCGGCCCCGATTATTCTCTTTCTCTCCCATCCTCTTCCGAAACCCACGATACGTACTTCGATACAGAAGACTTTCTCCTCCTGAAACACGGAGCCTCCCTCCGCTGCCGAAAAAAAGGAAATGAACTCAAGGTCACCTTCAAGTCAAATGCCCGCGTCAATTCCTCATCCATCACCAGGAAGGAAATCGAAAAAGCGGTGAAGAAGGAGGCATTTCAGGCCCTCGTCCACAGGGGAAAACCACCCTCATTTGTCCTGCCCATCCTTCGAAGGATCACAGGCGGCCGATCCCTCAAACCTGTGCTAGAGATAGAGAAGCAGAGGCAGCCCAGGGAGATCCCACGAACTAACGAAGTGATGGTGGCCGAACTTTGCCTGGACCAGGCCACATTCCGCCGAGAGGGCCGG
>CAYVMN010000025.1:0-28187 GCA_964452575.1 uncultured Desulfobacteraceae bacterium
GCACTGCAAATAGTCATGGCGTATTATGGGGTCGATATCCGGGAGGACGAACTGATCCAGGAACTGGGGACAGGCAAAGACGGAACCCGCGTCGATAAAATGATATCAGTTGCGGAGGCCAAAAGATTCCTCGTGGAAGCAAGAGAGCACTGGTCCGTCAGGGATCTGAAACGCTACATTGACAGGGGGCATCCGGTGATCGTTCTATTGCAGGCATGGGCGGAGAGATACATGACCCTGAAGGAGTGGAGGAACGATTACGAGGACGGCCATTACGCGGTCGTGATCGGTCATGCGAAGGGAGTTTTGCTTTTCGAAGATCCGGCATCGTTTCGTAGGACCTGGCTCAGGGAATACGAGTTTCTGGCCCGCTGGCACGACTCGGATTCAAACACGAATCGGAATTACGAACAATTCGGGATGGTTGTGCTGGGTAGGGAACCCGTGAAAGAGATAGCAGAGCATATGGATTGAACGCGGCCGAGGATCAAAAAAAAGTCATTTTCATATTGTGCCGCACTCTTGTGAATGGGGGAGGAAAAACGCTTGTTATGAAGGCGATGATCCTCGCGGCCGGCCTCGGCACAAGGCTGAGGCCTCTTACCTCAAGCAGGCCAAAGGCCCTTGTCCCCGTGGGGAATAGGCCCGTCATCGACAGGGTAATAGAGTATCTCAAGGGCTATGACGTCACTGAAATCGTGGTAAACGCCCACCATTTCCCCAAGCAGGTAATAAGACACCTGGATGGAGGTAGGCCATTTGGGGTACGGATCGATGTTCGCATAGAGAGGGAGATATTGGGGACAGGGGGAGGGATCAAAAATGTATCTGATTTCTGGGATGAGGCCCCTTTTGTGGTGATAAACGGGGATATCCTGACAGATATTGACCTTGGGAAGGCCTATGAAACCCATTGTGACAACCAAGACCTGGCCACCCTTGTCCTCCACGACTGTGCCCCCTTCAATCAGGTTCAGGTGGATGATGGCATAAATATCACGGCCATCAATCAGGAACCTCACCCGGCCGGACTTGCCTTCACTGGCATACATATCATGGAACCCGAACTGCTCGCCCATATCCCGGAGGGCGTATTTTCAAGTATTATTGATTGTTACCGCAGGCTGATAACATTGGGAAGGCCCATCAGGGCCTACATATCGGAGCGGCATTACTGGAGGGATATCGGATCGATCAGGAGTTACCTCCTTGCCAACAAGGAGTCCCTGGCAGGACGACCTTTCACTTTGGGTCCCAATTGCCTGGTCCCAAGCTCTGCCAGGCTAAACGACTGGGCAGTCATTGGGGAAGAAACCCGGCTGGGAGAAGGGGTCGAAATCACCCGGTCCGTTCTATGGGAGAGGGTGGAGGTAAAGAAGGGGATAAGGGTGACCGATAGTGTCATCACCTCCTCAAGGAAAGTAGAATCTGATCAAATCGGAAAGGCCCTCTAGGCCGCATTTGGGAATGTCTCCTTCCACAGGCACTGAAATAGAAATGTTTTTCCGGAGGTTTCTTGAAGAGAGGGGTCGGGAAACAGAAGGGCTCCGTTTTGAGCCTCTCCCTGCTGATGGATCGAGGCGGCTCTTTTGGCGTATCCATCTCCCTGACGGGGGCCCCGCCTTTGTTGCCATGGTGAACCCCCCTCTCGACCCTATTGCGGAACGCGAAAACTATGCCTATCTAATGATCGGGGGCCACCTTCGCAGAAAAGGGATACCGGTCCCCGAGATCTACGGTTATGTCCTGGATCAAGGCTGTTTCATCGTGGAGGACCTGGGGAAAACTAGGCTTCAGGATCTCCTAGCCTCCAGCCAGGATCCCCTCCGCCTTTATGAAAAGGTGCTGGAACACCTCTTCAGGCTTCAGCTTGATGGCGCAAGGGGCTTTGACACCCGTTGGTGCTGCCAAACCGAGAGGTATGACCTGGCCGTCATGTGCCGCTATGAGTCTGACTATTTCAGAGAGGCCTTTCTCTCCGGTTATCTGGGCCTCAAAGGGGACCTGTCCGGCCTTGACGCCCCCTTCAATCACCTGGCAGAGACCGCCCTTAAGGCCGATGGGGGTTTCTTCTTGCACCGCGATTTCCAGTCCAGGAACATAATAGTCTCCGGAAGGGGCATCGGTATCGTTGACTGGCAGGGCGGAAGGCTGGGTCCCCTTGGCTATGACCTGGCATCTCTCCTCATCGATCCATATAGTGATCTATCCCTGGAGCAGCGAAGCGAGTTGTATGAGAGGTATGTGCTCATGATAAGAGACCATAACTCGCGATGGACCGATTCATTCCTGAGGTATTACCCCTATCTGGCCATCCAGCGTAATCTCCAGATCCTGGGGGCCTTTTCTTTTCTAACAAGGACTATGAAAAAGGGCCATTTTGAGGCCTATATACCGCCTGCACTCAGGAACCTAAAGGAGCTGCTCATTTGGGTCAGTGACCCTCAACTCTCCCCCCTGAGGGAACTGGTAGAGGTCCTCCGGCCCCCTGAAAAATCGCTCGACAGGAACGATCCCGTGAGATAGAAAGATCGGTAACACTTTAGCGTTTTGAAAGAAAGGCAGCCTCCGGCCCGGAGGGAGGACCGCGAAGGTCTTTTTCCCAAAGGACGTAAAGGACGGCATCATTTCATAGAACGGCAGTGAGGTTTTTAAACTCGTCATGCAACAGCCCCATAGGAGGATGTCCCTATGAAGAAGCCTCTCCCCTGCCTGGCAGAAACTGTATTCAAAGGTAAGGGGGCGCGCCACTGGCTGTGAAGAATTTGGGTTACGTCCTTTGGGAAAAAGACCTTCGCGGTCCTCTTACTCCTCAGTGTTTTCAAAACTAAAGTATTACAAATATCGTAACTACAAAGGTTCTAAGGTTCACAGTTCAAGACCGAAGACAGATGAGGCTTGAAACCCGGCCTGTCAACCCGAATAGTCAGGAAAGAGCCGGGGAATCGTTCGCGTCGTATTGGCGTGGTGGAGCAATGGGTCAATAGGCTTCGGTGCCCTGAGGAGTCAAAGGTCATGGAGAGAAAGAGGAGATTTGAGCCCGGAGACATGGTTACTACCTTCACCGGCCAGGCAGGCCTGGTGATCTCAGAGGGGGCATTTTCAAAGGTGAAAAATTGTCTGAAGGAGGGGAGGAGGCCGGGGCATTATTTCGCACCCGGCTGCTGCCCCAACCCCGATTATGTCACACAGATACCGGTCCTCTTTGAGGACGGGACGTATGACGTGATGAGGGGCACAAACATCAAGAAGGCCCCGGATCTTCCCGCTGAAAGGCAAAGGCCTATTCAGGAGATCATCGATGACCTGGGCATGGAAAGGAGAGGATGATGGAAGAGTGCATCTTTTGTAAGATAGTCAAGGGAGAGATCCCAAGCTTCAAGGTATATGAGGACGAAAGGGTCTTTGCCTTTGAAGACATAAACCCCATCTCCCAGGGCCACACCCTGGTTGTCCCCAAGAGGCATGCCCAGGACCTCTGGGGGATTCAGGGGGAAGACCTCACAGCGGTCCATCTTGCCGCCAAAAGGATCATCCGGGCCATAAGAGACGCCTTGGCCCCATCGGGCGTGGCTTGCCTCCAATTGAATGGTCGGGGGGTAAACCAGGTGGTCATGCACTACCACCTGCACCTGATACCCCGCAGAAGCGATGAGCCTGAACCTCCGATCTGCGCGTGGGAACTCAAGAAGGGGGATATGGAGGCAATCCGGAAGACCGCAGAGAAGATCGCGGCAGCTATCCCATAGGAATGGAGAAGGCCGATCCTGGTATCGTTCTCGGCAACCTTCCTATTCAATCAGCTCCACATTCCAGTAGAGATAATCCCTCCAGGACTGCGGGACCTCTCTGAAGCCGATCGTAATCTTGAGCGCAGGGAGCCAGGTCGGGCGGGAAGGTTTGCGGACAAGGCTCATCCCCACCTCACCGGGGGTGTGGCCGCCCTTCCTCCTGTTGCACCGAATGCAGCAGCTCACGATATTGCTCCATTCGGTCCTTCCCCCTCGAAATTTGGGGATCACGTGGTCATAGGTGAGTTCTTCGGTAGGGAATTTTCCCCCGCAGTACTGGCACTGATATCTGTCTCTCGCATAGATGTTCTGCCTGGAGAACTTGACGGTAGTCTTTGGTCTTTTCACCATCCTGAGGAGCCGGACCACTGCGGGCAACCTAATGGTAAAGCTCACCGAGTGGACCTCCCTGCTATATTCCTCAAGGACCTCCACCTTTTCCAGCAGGAGGAGGGCAATTGCCCTTTTCCAGTTAATGACCCTGAGAGGCTCATACGTGATATTTAGAAGTAGTACATGCTCCATTGACACGACCCCGGCCAAGCTGGTTATTAATCTGCCCTGGGCTATCAACTTCTTAGTTAGCCTAAATAAAACAAAAAATCAAGAATAAAATTAAATAAAACCCAGAACTATTGTAAAAGGCCTAATTCTCGGTGCTTCTCTCAGGACGTATGCCTCTTCCCGGTTCAACTGTCTTGCCGGCGGGTTGAGTTATCCCGGTCTATCCGATGGAAATCACTTGCTCTTTAAAAAGAGAGGGCCACTTTCTTTAACACTGGCATCCGGCTATTCGCCCTTGCTATCCACTTGACACCCGGCGGTCCTTTCCTTATCCTCTCACCACGGATCCTTTTCCACTGGGCCCTTAAGGCCGCAACCCATACCTCAGGAGACGATCATGACACTAATGACAAGGGAGCAGTATCTATCAACCCTGAAGGAACTTCCTCATTCGGTCTTCATACGGGAGGAAGAGGTCAAGGATGTGGTGGATCACCCTGTATCAAAACCACCGGCCATGGCCATGGCCGAGACCTATCATCTGGCGCAACAGGAAGATACAAGACCACTATTCACGGCCCTGTCACACCTGACCGGAGAGACCATAAACCGCTTTACCCACATCCAGCAGGACACCCAGGACCTGGTCAGTAAGATCTTGATGTTGAGAGAGATGGGAAGGAAGACCGCTTGCTGCTTCCAGCGTTGTGCCGGCCAAGACTGCATTAACACCGTCTTTGCCATAACCTATGACATGGATCAAGAGTTCGGGACCCCCTACCACCGACGTTTTGTGGATTTCCTCAGACACGTACAGACCAATGATCTCGTGACCGCCGCCTGCATGACAGATACCAAGGGCGACAGGAGTCTCCCCCCTTCAAGGCAGGAGGACAAGGATCAGTACCTTCATATGGTTGAAGAGAGAGATGGTGGCATAGTGGTGCGAGGCGCGAAGATCCACATTACCGGTGCGGTCAACTCGCACGAACTGCTCGTCGTACCGACCCGTGCACTCAACGAGGAGGACCGGGACTATGCCGTGGCCTTTGCAGTCCCTGCAGAGACCAGAGGGATAGTCTTCATTTACGGCCGTCAGCCCTCTGATACCAGGCGCCTTGAAGAGGGCCAATCGGATGTGGGGAATCTCTACTACGGAGGCTGCGAGGCCATGGTGGTATTTGACGATGTCTTTGTCCCGGAGGAGAGGGTATTCATGAAAGGGGAATACACCATGGCAGGCCGGCTGGTGGAGCTATTTGCCGCACACCACCGGGCCAGCTACGGAGGTTGCAAGGTCGGTGTGGGTGACGTCCTTATCGGGGCAACTGCCGCCATTGCCGAGGCGCAAGGTACTGAGAAGTCCTCCCATGTAAGAGACAAGCTGGCAGAGATGATCCACCTCAATGAGACGTTGCATGCCTGTGCACTCGCCAGTGCCCTAAAGGGCTACCGGACGGCCAGCGGCGCCTATGCCGTGGATCCCCTCCTAGCAAATGTATGCAAACTGAATGTCACCCGCTTTCCCTTTGAGATATCCCGGCTGGCACAGGATATAGCCGGAGGTATCCTGGTGACCATGCCCTCTCTCGCGGGCAGGGATGATCCCTTCCTGGGTAAGTACCTGGAAAAATATCTGGTGGGAAAAGAGGGGGTAGAAAGCGAAAGGCGTATGCGCATATTGAGGCTGATTGAGAATTTGACACTGGGAACGGGTGCAGTGTCGTACCTCACAGAATCGATCCATGGGGCAGGTTCTCCTCAGGCCCAGAAGATCATGATAACACGGCTTGCCGACCTGGATATTGCCAAGGCCTATGCCTCAAGACTCTGCACCCCAACACCCTCAGCCAAAGGCTGGAGATCGAGGAAAATCGGGAAATAAGGAGCTCGAAAGGTGCCGGAAAGGATAGGGGTCTTTCTCTGTGAGTGCGGCCCCAACATCAAAGAGGCGTTAGACCTGGATGAGGTCGCGGAATTTGCAGGTGGGATCCCCAACGTGTACCTAACCAGGTCCCATCGGCTCTTATGTTCCGAAGAGGGGAAAAGGATTATCCGGCACGAGATCGAGACACATGGGCTTACCAGGGTCGTGATCGCGGCCTGTTCCCCTAAGGAGCACGAAGCCACATTTCGGGAGGTCTGCCGGCTGGCTGGTCTGAATCCGTTCCTCCTGCAGATCGCCAATGTAAGGGAACACTGCGCCTGGGTCCTAAAAGACAAGGGGCTTGCAACCGCCCAGGCAAAGGCGATCATCAGGGCGGCCGTAGAGAGAGTAATCCATAACGAGGCAATAGAGACTAAAGAGATCGAATGCGAGCCGGATGTCCTTGTCGTGGGCGCCGGTGTTGCAGGAATGAGCGCTGCCCTCACCCTGGCACAAAAGGGGAGGAAGGTCTACCTGATCGAAAAGGCCCCCTGTATCGGCGGGAAGGCGGTCAGATATGAAAAGGTATTTCCAGACATGGAATGTGCCTCCTGTATCCTGGACCCGATGATGGATCAGGTCTTACATAATGAGGGCATCGAGCTCTTTCCCATGAGCCAGGCCATCGAGGTATTGGGGTCTTACGGCAACTTCGTGGTCAAGGTCCTCCAGAGAGAGAGATTCATTGATGATAAGACCTGTATTGGCTGCGGGGTGTGTCAGGAGGCCTGCCCCGTGGAGACCGCAAATGAATTCAATGAGGGCCTTGATAAGCGAAAGGCCGTCTATATTCCATATCCAGGGTGCCTCCCAAACGTCCCGATCATAGATAAAGGGGTGTGTCTACGTTTCCAGGGCAAGGAGTGTAACGCCTGCAAGGAGGCCTGCCATTTCGGTTCCATAGACTTCGAAGAGGTCCAGAAGAGGCATGAGTTGAGGGTCGGCGCCGTGGTCCTTGCCACGGGGTTCGACCTGTTCGACGTTACAAGGGCGCCCCAATACGGGTATGGAAGGATCCCGGATGTTTATACCAGCCTTGAATTTGAAAGCTTGTTGAGCTCTACAGGGCCAACAGGGGGAAAGATCCTCTTGAGAAACGGCAAGGCCCCCAGGAGGATCACGTTCGTCCACTGCGTAGGATCAAGGAGCATCAGATTCAATGAATATTGCTCCGGAGTCTGTTGCCTCTATTCGCTCAAGTTTGCCTCTCAGAGTAAAGAAAAACTGCCCGAGACCTCGATCACCATGCTCCTGGCTGATCTCTGCCTCCCCGGAAAGAAATCCCAGGCCTTTTTTGATAAGGTCTCGGGGGTAGGCGGAGCAGAATTTGCCTACACAAGGAAGTTAGACTCCGTAGAGGTCCTGGAGGAAGACGGGGACATACTCATCAAGTACATTGACACCAACGGGTCGGCCCGCACCATTGGCACTGATATGGTCGTCCTTGCACCGGCAATGGAGGCGGCAAGGGATGCCGGGGAGATATCAGAGGTCTTTGATATCCCGCGCGGAGAGGACGGCTTCTTTGCCGAGGAGTCCGTGTCGTTAGGGCCTGTCTCCACGGTAAAGGAAGGGATCTTTATCGCCGGTTGTGCACAGGGGCCGAAGGAGATCCAGGGCTCGGTCGCACAGGGCCAGGCGGCAGGGGGACTAATTCTCTCCCGCCTCTTGCCCGGAGAGAAGGTCCTTCTCGAGCCCGCGGTCTCCGAGATTGACGAGGCCTCCTGCTCAGGGTGCAGGATCTGCCTTGGCCTATGTTGTTACCGGGCCATTACCCACGATGACGTAACGGACCGTGTTACTGTAGACGAACTCTTGTGCAGGGGATGCGGGGTGTGTGCCGCAGCCTGTCCCAGCGGGGCAATCAAGGCAAAGACCTTTTCAGATAATGCCCTATCCTCAGAGATAAGAGGGTTGGTGGGAGAGAAGAATATTGGTTGATTTTGAACCCATAATAATAGGTTTTCTCTGCAACTGGTGTTCCTACGAGGCGGCAGATTCTGCCGGGAGGGCGAGGCGAGAATTCCCCGCAAACCTGCGGATCATAAGACTGATGTGTAGCGGCAGGATTGACCCCCAATTTCTTCTGGAGGCATTCAAACGGGGTGCGGATGGGGTCCTTATCCTGGGCTGCCAGCCCTCCAACTGCCATTATAAGGAAGGCAATTTACAGGTGCTCAAGAGATACGTCCTCCTCAAGAGGCTGCTCCAACAACTTGGCATCCATGGAGATAGGGTAAGACTTGATTGGGTGTCGGCGAGAGATGCGGAGAGGTTTATCAACATCGTCTCGGAAATGGTGGATAAGGTAAGGTCTCTTGGACCTATTTTCCGGGACCCACAGGCCCAGGACCTTTGAATAGCGGGCAAGAGATGGGAAAAAAACCGAAAATTGCGCTCTACTGGTGTTCCAGCTGCGGCGGATGTGAGGAATCAATAATCGATTTGGCCGAAGGCCTCTTGGAGCTTGCCGACGCCGTAGACATTGCATTCTGGCCGGTTGCAACAGATTATAAGTACAGGGATCTTGAGAAACTGAATGACAAGGAGATCAGGGCAGCCTTTATTAACGGAGCAATCCGGCTTGATGACCACGTAGAGATAAGCAGGGTATTGAGGAAAAAATCCGAGCTGGTCTTCGCCCACGGGACCTGTGCCCACCTGGGAGGCGTTGTCGGACTTGGCAATTTCCATAGGAGGGACGACCTGCTGGATCGGGCATACAGGGAGGCCCCCACGGTGAGAAATCCCCTGGAGAAATTACCCGAGGTCAAGACAAGAGATTCCGGGAGGGAACTAAATCTGCCGGGGATGGAGCAGGATGTGAGATCATTGGACCAGGTGGTGGAGGTGGATTACTACATCCCAGGCTGCCCTCCGCCACCAGGGCTCATGAGGAAGGCAATGGGAATGCTCCTCGGCGACAGGCTTCCCCCAAAGGGGAGCATACTGGCCGAAAAGAAGGCCCTTTGCGATACATGCCCCAGAAAAGACAGCAGACCCCTGAGCCTGAAAATCCCGCGCTTCAAGAGGCTCTATGAGGTGGAATGGGATCCTTTCGCCTGCTTTCTGGACCGGGGGATAGTCTGTCTGGGGCCTGCTACCAGGGGCGGCTGCGGTGCAGGCTGCATCAACGGAAACATGCCCTGCAGGGGGTGTTTTGGACCCACTGATAAGGTCATGGATCAAGGGGCAAAATCCCTTTCTTTCCTCGCTTCATTAATCGATTCAAGGGACGAAAGGGAACTGGAGGAGATCGCGGATTCAATCCCTGACCCGGCGGGGCTTTTCTACAGATATAGCCTTGCATCATCCCTCTTGAGGGGAAGGCTCAAAGGGCAGATGGGATGAGCAAAAGAATCGCAATCGAGCCCATAACCAGGCTCGAGGGTCACGGAAAGATCGACATCTTTCTTGATGAGAAGGGTCATGTGGAGAGGGTCTATTTTCAGGTCCCGGACTTCAGGGGATTTGAGAAGTTCTGTGAAGGGAGGGCTGCCGAGGAGATGCCCACCCTTACCCAAAAGATCTGCGGGGTGTGTCCTGTGGCCCACCATACTGCATCCAGTAAGGCCCTGGATGATCTCTTCTCTGTGGGGCCTCCCCCTGCGGCGAGGCTGATAAGGGAGCTCATGCACAATGCCTTCATGTTCGAGGACCACCTCTTGCACTTCTATTTTCTCGGAGGTCCGGACCTCATGACCGGGCCAGGTACAGGAAAGGCCAAGAGAAATATCCTGGGGGTAGTTGAGAGGCTGGGGAGTGAGATCGGCAAGGGGTTGATCGAGATACGAAAGAAGGTAAGGGGCCTGAATGCTACCATCGGGGGAAGCCCCCTCTATCCGGTCTGTGGCCTACCAGGCGGGGTCTCAAAAGGCCTTCAAGAGAAAGACAGGGCCGAAATACAGGGCATCGCAAGGGATGCCGTAGAGTTTGGAAGGCTTACCCTGGGTGTGTTTGAAGAGGTGGTTCTCAAGGACAAGAGATATTGGGACCTGCTCAGTGATCCGAGCCTTTCCCACAGGACCTATTACATGGGGCTGGTCGATCATGAGGCAAGGGCCAATTTCTACGACGGTAAGATCAGGGTTGTTGATCCCGGTGGAAAAGAACTTGTAAGATTTGAGGCAAAGGACTATTGGAGATATCTGGAAGAACGGGTCGAGACCTGGAGCTATATGAAAATCCTCTATCTGAAGCCGATTGGGTGGAAGGGCCTTATGGACGGACATGATAGCGGGATTTACAGGGTGGGTCCCCTTGCAAGGCTCAATGTCTCCGAAGGAATGGCTACGCCCCTGGCCCAGGCCGAATATGAAAAGATGCTTGAAAGGCTGGGACCCAAACCGGTTCACAACACCATGGCCTACCACTGGGCCAGGGCCATTGAGATCCTTTATGCAGCAGAGAGGATGGCCCAGCTTGCCATGGATGAGCGACTTTCGGAGCACAGGGTGAGGAACATCCCTGATCAACCCCCGGGAGAGGGGGTCGGAGTCTGCGAGGCCCCCAGGGGAACGCTCTTTCACCACTATGAAACGGACCCCAATGGGATCGTCAGGAAGTTGAATCTCCTGGTTGCCACCCAGAACAACGCGGCAGCCATTTCCATGTCCGTTGAGAAGGCCGCACAGGCCCTGATAGGCGGAGGAGGGCTATCAGAGGAGACCCTGAATGGAATAGAAATGGCGTTCAGGGCCTATGACCCGTGCCTAGCCTGTGCTACCCATTAGGCCTTGTAGGAAGACCGGAAGGATCTGGAGTCTCTAGAAAGGAGAAGGCATTATGGCAGTAGAGCTTTTGGATACCCTGGGTCTCAAGTGCCCTCAACCGGTCCTTAAGATTGCCGTGAAGGCCCCGGATATGAAGTCCGGCGACATCCTGGAGGTACTGGGAGACTGCCCGACCTTTGAAAAGGATATCCGCACCTGGTGTGAGCGGCTCGGTAAGATCTTTCTCTCCATAAAGGATGAAGGGGCAAACAGAAAGAGAATCCAGATACAGTTCTAGGGGCCTTGGCCTGAAAGCAATAGTAGATCCTCCCTCGTACAGGACACAGGGCCAGGAGTAATAGCTAAGGAGCACCCCGGCTTAAGCACGAGCGGAGCCGGGGTGCTGGCCCATCCCCGAGGCCCTCTATAACTTCTTCACCTAGACTCTGCCCGGCCCGTGGTCAAAAGGCGGCAGTGGAAGATCATCCACCCATAGGGTCTTATCATCGATGGCCTTTATCACCAGATTATCCCAGTAAGAATACAAGTAACCGAAGAACTTGCCCTCCGGCCCCGGCCCCATGATCCTCCAAAGGACCGGGGGATAATTGATATCGGCCCTGAGCCATTTGACTAGGGTGATTACCACCGACTTCTCGGTCACCGGGATCCATTTATCAGAGGTGATCCGCCGGCCTTCAATCTTTGTATCAAAAATCACGCCCGAGGGGTTGTCCACAGAGAGACCGGCATAATAGATATCATAATTCTGCCAGTTTTCTATTAATTCATTCACGCTTATCTTACTGGTTGCCGCATCCAGCCTCCCATAGTCCTTGAGCCCTACACAACCCGTCATGAGACAGAGAAGGGCCACACACAAAAAACCTACCTTGATGAAATCCTCTCTCTTATTCATTCTTTCACCTCACGCCCTTTGTGGGGGTCCTAACCGGGTATATGCCCGGCAGGGCCCCTGAAAAGATAAATAAATACCATTTCAAGACCAGAGGGGGCTACACAATGGGACCCTCCTCGGGTACGCCCTCTCCCCCCCGTTCGCCGGGTACGTCCCTGACCCGGTCGGTCCTGGGTTTCCGTTTCCTCAGTTTCTCCATAACCACGTAAAGCACAGGTACCAGTACCAGGCTCAGGAACGTCGCGGCAATCATACCGCCGAAGACCGCTGTTCCAAGGGCGTGGCGGCTGGCAGCCCCCGCACCGCTTGCCACCACCAGGGGCACTACGCCCAGGATAAAGGCCAGGGCTGTCATGAGAATGGGCCTCAGGCGGAGCCGGGCAGCCTGGAGGGCCGCATCCACAATAGATGCCCCTTCCTCCTCCCGTTTGGTCTTGGCGAACTCCACAATCAGGATGGCGTTCTTGCTGGCAAGACCGATAAGCATCACCAGGCCTATCTGGCAGTAAACATTGTTGTTGAGGCCCCGCCATGATTCTGCCACTAACGCCCCTAGGATGGCCAGGGGCACGGCAAACATGATTACCATGGGCAGGATCCAGCTCTCGTATTGTGCAGCCAGGAACAGGAAGACAAAGACCAGTGCCAGGGCAAAGATAACGGGCGCCTGCCCCCCTGCCTCTTTCTCCTGATAGGCCACGCCGGTCCATTCATAGGCATAGCCTTTGGGAAGGACCTTTTGCGCCAGCCTTTCCATGGCCTGCAGGGCCTGCCCCGAACTGTAGCCGGGGGCATTCCCCCCCTGGATGGAGACGGCGCGGTAGACGTTATAGTGCTTGATCGTCTGGACCCCCCGGATCTCATGCACCTTTACGAGGGCACTGAGCGGTACCAATTTCCCCTTGTTGCTGCGGACATAAAATCGGGAGATGTCAAAGCGTTCGGAACGGTAATCTATTTCTGCCTGTGCAAAGACCCGGTAAATCCTCCCGAACTTATTGAAGTCGTTCACATATAAGGCCCCCAGATAGGTCTGGAGGGTGTCAAAGATATCGGATATGGGAATCCCAAGCGTCTTGGCCTTGGTCCGGTCAAGGTCTATGTAATACTGGGGGAAGTTGACTGCAAAGTTGGTGGAAAGGGGCAGGAGTTCAGGGTAATTCCTCCCCTCCTGGATGATCTTTGAGGCCACCTTGCTCAGGTCATCCAGGCTGCCGCCACGCAGGTCCTGCAGTTCGAACTCAAAGCCTCCTGTCTGGCTGAGCCCCTGGATTGGCGGGGGGTTAAAGGAGACTACTATGGCCCCGGCAATGCCGGCGGTCCCACGCCTAACCCTGGCCATGATCCCGTCCAGGCTCAATTCAGGCCTTTTCCGTTCAGACCACGGTTTCAGGATCGCGATCACCGTGGCCGAGTTGGAAACACTGACCGAATTAACGATGTCATACCCGCCAATGGTCAGGACGTCAGAAACGCCGGCCGTGGAAAGCACAATATCTTCCACCTGGGTGGCCACCCGTTCGGTACGCCCAAGTGCCGACCCCTCAGGCCCCTGTACCAGTATGAAGAAGTAACCCTGATCCTCGGCCGGGATGAAACCGGTCGGGACGATCAGGAACATATAGTAGGTCACGCCCAGCATGGCCAAGAACCCGACAATTACCAGATACCGGAGCCTGATGAATCTCTTCACCAACCCCTCGTACCTCCTCGTACCCCATTCGAAGGCCTGGTTAAACTTCCTGAAAAACCATCCGTGGCCTTTTCCTGGGCGGAGGAGGACGGCACACAGGGCAGGGCTGAGTGTAAGGGCGTTTATGGACGAGATCCCCACAGAAATGGCAATGGTCAGGGCGAACTGCTTGTAGAGCTGGCCGGTCGTCCCGGGCATAAATGCTACCGGGACAAAGACCGCCATCAGCACCAGGGTGGTGGCGATCACCGGGCCGACCACCTCCTTCATCCCCTCAATGGTAGCCTCAACCCTCCCCTTTCCCTCCTGTTCGATAATCCTCGAGACGTTCTCGACCACCACGATGGCGTCATCCACCACTATACCAATTGCCAATACCAGACCGAAGAGACTGAGGGTGTTGATGGAAAACCCGAGTGCCATCATCACGGCAAAGGTCCCGACAAGTGAAACCGGGATCGTAAGGGCCGGGATAAGGGTGGACCGCCAGTCCTGGAGGAAGATGTAGACTACCATAAACACCAGGAATATGGCCTCAAGCAGCGTAATAAGGACTTCCTTGATAGATTCCTCTACGAACAAGGTGGTATCGTAGACGATCTTATATTCAATCCCCTTGGGAAAGCGCTCGGCAAGCCTCTTCATTTCTGCCCTCACCTGGTCAACGGCGTCCAGGGCATTTGCCCCCGGCAACTGGTATATGCCGATTGCCGTGGTGGGCTTCTTATCCAGGGCAGCGTAGCTGTTGTAATTTTCAGCGCCCAATTCAACCCGCCCTACGTCTTTAAGACGGACAACAGAGCCGTCCGGGCGGGTTCGCAAAATGATGTCCTCAAACTGGGAGACGTCCGAAAGCCTCCCAAGGGTGGTGATCGAATAGGTGAAGTTCTGGCCGGGGCGGCTTGGCGGCTGGCCTATCTGCCCCGCGGCCACCTGGAGGTTCTGTTCTCGTACCGCTGCCACCACGTCGCTGGCGATGAGACCAAGGCCTGTCAGCTTATCAGGGTCCAGCCATATGCGCATTGAATACTTCCGTTCGCCGAAGATGTCTACGTCGCCAACCCCTGGGATCCGTTTGAGGGCGTCTACCAGGTTGATGTTTGCATAGTTGCTCAGGTAGAGATTGTCTATTCGCTCATCTGTGGACAAAAGATTCACGACTACAAGAAGGTTGGTAGACTGCTTCTTGGTAGTAACCCCGTAACGTCGCACATCCTCGGGTACCTGCGGCAAGGCAATAGCCACGCGGTTCTGTACGTCCACGGCCGCGATCTTAAGGTCATAGCCCACATCAAAGGTCACGGTTATGTTCATGGTGCCGTCATTGGAGCTGTTGGATGACATGTATGTCATGCCTTCGACTCCGTTGACCTGCTCTTCGATGGGCTGGGTGACTGTGCTCTCCACCACCCCTGCGCTGGCGCCCGTATAGGTGGTGGTGACCTGAACGGTTGGGGGCGAAATCTCGGGGAACTGGGCGACCGGGAGCACGGGGATACACACGGCCCCCGCGATAACGATGACGATGGCGATTACACCGGCGAAGATCGGGCGTTTTATGAAGAAGTTGACGAACATAGATTAGACCAACACTTGATCCTCTTCCCTCAAAGGCCCTGTCCAGTTAACCGGGCATTATTTCTTTCCTGCCTTCTTTGAGGTCTCCTGGCCGGCAGAAGGACGTTTGGGGATGCCCTTTGATATTTTCCCTGACGCCTCCGGGGAAGGCCCATCGGGTTGCTCCTCAGGGCTCCTCTCTGTCTCTCCCCCACCTCCCTCTGAGGAGGCGAGCTTGGTCCTCACCACCATGTCCGGTCGAACCAGCTGCATCCCCTCAATGATCACGAGTTCCCCCTCCTTCAGGCCCTCCTGGACCACCTTCTGGCCTTCATAAGAATAGATTGCCTTCACCTGGCGAACCTGCACCCTGTTGTCCTTTCCCACCACGTACACATAGGTTCCGCCCTGATCCTCTGCGACGGCCTGCTCAGGAATGAGCGGCGTATTGGGAAAGTCGGCCAGGAAGAGACGTGCCTGGACATACACGCCAGGCAACAGGGTCTTTTCGGGATTGGGGATCACCGCACGCATGGTAACCGTATTGGTCTTCGGATCTACGACATTGTTTATAAAATCCACCTTTCCCTGGTGGGGATGAACGGTCCCGTCAGACAGGATCACATCCACCGGCTGGTCCTCTTGCTGCCTGTGTTTCAGTATGACCCGGAAATCATCATTGCTAGGACTGAAATACACGTATATGGGATCGAGCTGAACGACGGTGGCAAGCCTGGTATCCTCTCCTGCGCCAACCAGGTTTCCCACGTCCACAAAGGTCCTGCCGATCCTCCCGTTTATGGGAGAGTACATGGTGCAATAGCTGAGGTTGAGTCTCGCCCGCTCCACCTGGGCGCGATCGGCCTGCACTGCCGCAGCCGCCTCCTTTGCCCGGGTCCGGTAATCATCAAATTTCTCACGGGTCACAAAATCCTGCTTCACAAGCGGTTCATAGCGGTTTACCTGCTCCACCGCAAATGCAAGGGCGGCCTCGTCCTTGGCGAGCTGCGCCAGACTTTTTTCGAGTTCGGCCTCGTAAGGCTCACGCTCTATAATATATATTAGTTCGCCCTTCTTGACGTCTGCTCCCTCCTTAAAAAACCGCTTCTCGAGAAAGCCCTCTACCCTTGCCCGGATATCCACGGTCATCACGGAAGCTATAGTGCCCACATAATTGATATGGACCGGTACCGTCTTCAGAACGACCGGTGCCACGGTGACCAGCGGCGGCTCCGCCTTGGGCGTGGGCTCACCCTTTTTCTTACAACCCACGAGCAGGACAATCGCGAATACACAGGCAAGCGCAGCGATTCTCCCGGATGCAGAGGGCCACCATTTCTCATCTCTTCCCATCTTAGGTGTTTCCCCCTTCACCGGCCGGTCCTGTACTCTTACCGGAAGTATTCACCGGAAGCCCTGATCCGATGGCATGCAGGAGCTCTGCGTAGGAGGTGTAAAGGCTTGTCCTGGCCTTGACCCGCTGGGCCCTGGCCTTGGCAAGGGTGCTTTGGGCGTTAAGGAGCTCTACGATGTCTGCTGCCCCTGCCTTATAGCGCGCCAGCGAGACATCATAGGACTGCTTGGAGCTTGCCACAAGACTCTCGCTCGTCTCCAGCTGCTGGGCCGCCGTACGGAAGTTGTGGTATGCATCCCAGACGTCTGCAATGACCGTTTCCTGCTTCAGCCTGAGTGCAGAGCGGGCGGCATCCAGGTTTGCCTGGGCCTTTTTGACGGCATTTCTGAGGGCCATCCCCTCAAAAATGGGGATTTGAAGCTGAAGCCCTCCGTAGTAATTGCTCTGACTTGCGTTTATGTCTCCTACCTCAAGCTTCCCGTCAACGCCCGACACCCCGACATTGCCCGTCGCCATGAGCTTTGGCCAGAGAGCAGCCTCTGCCTCACGGAGTTCCGCCTCCCTCTGCTTCACGGCAGCCCGGGCTGCCGTAAGCTCCGGCCGCTCCTGCTGTGCGAGTTCTATCAACTTCTTTGTGTTTTGATCAATCTTGTCGAGGGGCAGGGCCTCCGGCTCCTCAGCCACATCAAAGGTCTGGTTGGCGGGCCACCCAACGGCCGTGGCCAGTCTCCCGCGGGCAATTTCAACAGAGCCTCGATCAGATACCAGATTGAAGCGGACCTCCTCCATGTTGGCCTTGGCCTGAAGCACGTCTGCAATGGTACTCACGCCTGCCCTGCGTCTCATCTCTGTGGCCTGAAGGCTTGTCTCGGCCTCTTCGAGGTTGATCTCGTCGGCCCTTACAAGGGCCTTGTTCCCCAGATAGGTGTAGTAGGACTGCGGGACATTGCGCAGGACATCCTGAATGATCTGGTTATGGTTCCAGTTTGCGGCGGTGAGTGCCTGATAGGCCGCCTCCACCTTGGCCGCACGACCGCCAAAGTCCAAGAGAAGGTAACTGAGGCTGAGTCCCACTTCCCCGTAGATCCCCCTAAAGGAGCTCAGCCCGGCCGTTTGGGAGAGTATACCTCCAACGCCTGTGGCAGTTGCCTCAAGTGTCGGATAGTAGCTTCCCCTGGCGATGGCCCAGTCTGCCGCCGCAGCTTGGGCCTGTTCCCAGGCCTCCCGGGTGCTCGGATTCGTACGCAACGCTGCGTCCACAAGCTGCACCAGGGTGAGCTTGCCTGCCTGCGGCTGTAACTCGGGAGGGATCCTCGCAAGCTCTTCCGAAGGCAACGATTCCGGACGGGCATCCGGTGGGGCCTTCCACACCTTACCAGAGGCGGGGGGGGCGTATTTCATTGGGGTCCACTCGGGCAGGCTGCTCTTGCACCCTCCTAATGCCGCGAGGAGGAGCAACGTCAATAAAAGCCCCAGGATACTGGGCGAAATCCTTGAACCATTGCTGTCTGGAGGCTCCCCGCAACGGCCGGCAATCTCGGGGAGCGTCTTGAATCGCCCCTTATCCCGTTTCATCAAAATCCGGATCCTCATCTTCCCTTTGATCCCAGGCCCCGGAATCGCCTGGTCTTCCTGGCTCCTCTGTTTAATGGATGGGCATCCCACAAGAAATTAGTCCTGATCTATTACTATGAAAGCCGGTAATAATCAATAAGGAAAGTGACAAGATAACCGGGAGTTAAAAGACCAGGATATCTTTAAGAGATGGTAAGGAATCTGAGGTCAAGGTTCTTAATTAGGTGACATAGGCCAATCTCCTTACTATACTGGGCACAAATTCCTTCCCTTGGAAAAGGATCAATAAGGAGAATTCAAACCGCTAAGGAGGTAAGAAATGACCGTGAGTAAGCAGATTGATCTCAATTCAGATGTAGGAGAAGGCTTTGGAATTTACAAGCTCGGCCTGGACGAGCAGGTCATCCCGCTAATCAGTTCGGCCAACATCGCATGCGGGTTTCACGCAGGTGATCCGGCCGTGATGAGGCGCACCATCTCGCTGGCCAAAGAAAATGACGTAGGGGTGGGTGCCCACCCCGGTTTTCCCGACCTCATGGGATTCGGCCGGAGAAATATGGATGCCACTTTAGAAGAGGTCAAAGACTATGTGACCTACCAGGTTGGCGCCTTGCAGGCATTTGCCTCCCTGCAAGGGGTAAGGGTCCAGCATGTGAAGCCACACGGCGCGCTCTACAACATGGCGGTTAAGGATACCGGGATCTGGGAGGCCGTCGCCGAGGTCCTTGGAGGTCTTGACAGGGACCTCATTCTTGTGGCCCTGGCAGGACCTAATCGGAGGGAACTTGAGGCCATCGCCAGGCGCCATTCTCTTCGCATCGCCTTTGAATTCTTTGCCGACAGGGCCTATAACCCGGACGGTTCCCTTGTATCCCGCAGAAAAGATGGGGCCGTGCTGCACGATCATAAACGTGTAGCCGAAAGGGTCGCCAGGATGGTCACCGAAGGGGTGGTGAAGGCCATTGACGGAAGCGAGATCGCCCTTGAGGCAGACACCATCTGTGTCCATGGAGACAATCCCGCTGCCGTTGCCCTTATCAGGACCATGAGGGAGTCCCTCTCCTCCTCGGGAATTTCGGTAGCCCCTGTCGGCACCTTCTTATAGGTCCTCACCATGCTATACAAGAGCCCCTCATATCGCATCATGGGAGACGGGTCCACCCTGGTCGAACTGGGTGACGAGATCAGCCCTGAAGTCAATCAACGGGTCCGCGAACTCTTCATCTCGCTAAGGATCCATCCCATCAAAGGGGTGGTGGCAACCGTTCCAAGTTACCGATCGCTCCTACTGATCTTTGATCCGCTCAGGCTCACCTTGCCATTGCTCCAGGAAAGGGTCCAGCATCTCTTGGGAACAATGGACCCTTCTCAACTGCCCGAGCCAAGGACAGTGGAAATCCCTGTGGTATATGGCGGGCAACTTGGCCCTGACCTGGAGTGGGTGGCCGAGTATCATAACATCACCCCTCAAGAGGTAATTCGGCTACACACAGGATCAACCTATCGGGTCTACATGATCGGATTTATGCCAGGATTCCCTTACATGGGAGAATTACCAGAGGCCCTCTATACCCCCAGAAGACCAACCCCTCGGACCTCGGTCCCCCAGGGATCCGTGGCATTGGCCCTCAACCAGACAGGCGTATACCCCTCCAGGAGCCCTGGGGGGTGGCAGATCATCGGCCAGACCCCAATCAGGCTGTTTGATGCCCGCAACTGGCCGCCGGCGGCTCTGGAGATGGGGGATCAGGTGAGGTTCTTCGCCATCAAAGAGGAGGAAATGGGGCGTTGGCAGAAGTAGAGACATTGGAAGTCCTTTCTAAGAGCCCTCTGACCACGGTCCAGGACCGCGGGAGGGTCGGATTTGGGCACTACGGGGTGCCGTCTGGCGGGGCACTGGACTCCTTTTCCCTGAGGATCGGAAATCTCCTTGTTGGCAACTCGCAGGACGAGGCCTGCCTGGAGATCACAGTGATGGGGCCCAGGATAAAGGCCCTTACCGATACTGCCATAGCTGTTACCGGCGCCGACCTTCAGCCCTTGATCCACGGGGAGCCTCTGGAGATGTGGCGCTCCCATGTCCTCAGGAAGGGGGAAGTCCTGTCTTTCAAAGGACTCAGGAGCGGTTGCCGTGCCTACCTTGCCGTAGGCGGAGGTATATGTGTAACAAGCATAATGGGAAGCAAGTCCACCAACCTCTCAGCCCAGTTCGGCGGCCTCGACGGAAGACCCCTTCTGCCGGGGGACGTGCTCCTCTCCCAATCACCTCATCTCCATCTAAAGACAAAAGGGGCCGCCTTCGATCGGGAACTGATCCCCCCTCTGCTTCAGGACTGGACCCTACGTGTAATCCTCGGTCCCCAGGATGATGATTTTACCTCTGAGGCAATAGAGCAATTCCTCCACTCTCATTTCAAGGTAACGCCACGGTCTGATCGGGCAGGTATCCGCCTCTCGGGCCCGGGCTTAGAGACTAAGAAAGGCCTAAAGGAGTCGATCATCTCGGAGGGGGTTGTCACGGGAACCATCCAGGTGCCGGGGGATGCACAGCCTATCATCCTGTTGGGAGAGACGGTAACCGGGGGGTACCGGAAGATTGCCACCGTAATTTCGGCCGACCTCCCCCTTCTGGGGCAACTCAAACCCGGAGACACGACCCGTTTTTTCAGGGTCTCTTTGGAGGAGGCCTATCAGGCCATCAGGAAAATGGAGGAGACTATCGACGGATTCAAGAAGAGGGTGCAGGGCATGAATCAGCCCTAGAATCTATGGCTACCTGTAGACGGATTCTTGGACCTCAATCGAGTTTCTTAATGATCCGATCCCTTCTATCTCGCATTCCACTATATCTCCTGCGGCAAGGTATTTCTTCGTACTGAAAGAGGTCCCTCTTGGCCCTGCTGGTTCCTGAGTAGATGGGTTCCCTTATTCAAGTCGACGAGCCTTTCTCCCCATACGATGCCCAGGCCCTTCCTTTGATCTTGCCTAAGGGCAGCTACCTTCAATGCCCTTTCCTTTCATACCTCTTTCAAAATGGCCTCTTGCGTAAAACGATTGGAGATCACCCCCAAAAAGCAGGGCATATCGCTGATAGGATCAAATACCCAAAAAGGCGGTTCGGAACAGGTCACTTTGCAGGAGTTCCCTGGCCGGCCCCTCGGTGACGATCCTGCCGGTCTGGAGTACATACCCCCTGTCCGCCAGATCCAGGGCCTCCCGAACGCTCTGTTCCACCAGGAGGATGGTCCTCCCCTGCCCTTTCAGGCTGTGGACCGTATCGAAGACCTCGTCCACAAGGAGAGGAGCCAACCCCAGGGACGGTTCATCCAGCATCAAAAGTTGGGGATTGGACATGAGCCCCCGGCCAATGGCCACCATCTGCTGTTCCCCCCCGGAAAGGGTGGAGGCCGCCTGGTCTTTTCTTTCCTTCAGCCGGGGAAACAGATCGTACACAAAGGCCAGGTTGCGCTGGATGGTCTTTGGATCGTTCAGGGTATAGGCCCCCAGCAGGAGGTTTTCTTCTACAGGCAATGGGCCGAAGAGCATCTTCCCCTCAGGCACGTATATGATTCCCATGCGCACGATCTCCTCGGTGCGCAGCCCCTGGATCTCCTCGCCCTGAAACAGGATACGCCCTTCCATAACCCGCTGGGCACCCATCACTGCCCTGAGCATGGTCGATTTCCCGGCACCGTTGGCGCCCAGGACACAGACGGTCTCCCCCTTATCCACCGTGAGGGAGACCCCGTGCAGGACCACAACGCCAGCATACCCCGCAGTAATGCCTTGCACCTGGAGCACTGTCCGACCCACGCCCTACCTCCAGTCCCCCGCATGTTCTCTAACGTACCGCTCTCCAAGATAGGCCTTGATTACAGCCGGGTCCTTAGAAATAGCTTCAGGGGCCCCTTCCGCAATCTTCTTGCCATAGTCGAGGACAATGACCCGATGGCTGACCTTCATGACCAGTTCCATGACGTGCTCGATGAGCATGACTGTCATGGCGAGGTCCTCGTGCACATGTCGAATGCTCCCCATGATCTCTTCGATCTCGTTGGGATTGAGCCCGGCAGCCACCTCGTCCAGCAAGAGCAACTTGGGTCCGGTGGCGATGGCCGTAGCCATGGTCACCCGTTTCTGGGAGGCCACCGGGAGTTCATGGACCGGTGCATCGGACAGATCTTCGATTTTGAGATCTTTTAGGATCTCTCTGGCCCTATCCCTGGCCTTCATCCGGGACCTGGTGTGCAGGAAGCACCCCACCATGACATTCTCCAGGACCGTGAGATCCCCTGAGGCGACGTACACCTGAAAGGTCCTGGCCAGGCCCCGGCGGGCCACCTCATGGGCCTTGAGGTCCGTGATATCCTCGCCGTCAAAAAAGATCCGGCCCGAGGTAACGGGGTGGGCGCCCGAAATGCAATTAAAGAGGGTGGTTTTCCCTGCACCATTGGGACCGATGAGGCCTACCAGCCCTCCCCGTTCCACCGAAAAGGAGATATCATGATTGGCTTTAAGCCCGCCAAAGGTCTTGGTCACATGCTGGAGTTCCAGAAGGGACATTACCTCCTCCGTCTCCACCTCTCCACGATGCCCCAGATCCCGCGGGGTTCAAAGGCCGATATGGCCATTATGATCATGGCGTAGATGATGAGATCTATGCCCACGAGACCGGCCTTGGCGCCCAGCCATTCCTTGAGATAGCTCTTTAAGGGGATCAAGATACCGGCCCCGATGATGGGCCCCCACAGGGATCCTGCCCCTCCCAGCATGGCCATGAGGGCGATGAGGATTGAGATGTCCAGGCTCATGGTGTCTTCCGGTTCGATATTTTTGATGTAGCAGGCATGGAACGAACCTACTACGCTCACAAAGGCCGTGGCAATGGCATAGGTCTTGATCTTGGCCCAGTGGACATTTATCCCCAGGGAGCGGGCCACCTCTTCATTGTCTTTGATGGATCGGAGCTGAAATCCCAGCCGGGACTTGCGGAACCAGTTCATGTAAAAGATCCCGGCGAAAAAAAACCCGAGGATCACATAATAGTAGCAGATGTCCTCCTTGAAAATGAGCCTCAGGAAGTCCGGGGGATGATACCGAATTGGGGAGATCCCCAGCCCGCGGGCTGCTCCCACGAAATCCCAGACCTCGAAGAGGTCTTTAAGGACGAGGGACGTGGCAATCGTCGCAATGGCAAAATAGTGTCCCCTGAGGCGAAACAGGGGATACCCCAGCACAAAGGACCACAAGACCGAAAAGCAGACCCCCACAGGGGTGGAGACCCAGAAGGGGATGTCCCACCGGATGAGCATCACGGCCGTGGTATATGCCCCGATGCCCACATACTGGGCCTTTCCCAGGTCAACCTGGCCCCCGTAACCCCCGATGGTGTTCCACCCCATCCCGTAAACGGAGAACATGAGGAACTGTATCATGGTGACCATGGCAAAAGATGAGTGGGGAAAGATGGGAAAGATCAGGAAAAACACAGCTGCCACACCTGCCACGGCAAGGTCAATTCGTGGGAAGTCCCTGAAATCAAAGGCGCTCTTCAGTACTTCCATCCAAACAATCCCCTGGGCCGCAACACCATGATCACAAAGTAGGCCACATAGACCCACATGTATTTGAATGAGGTCATGGGGACCTTACCCATCCAGTCGGCATCGAAGGTGAACATGAAGAAATCCCAGAATCCAGGGATTTCCGTGATCAGGCCCACCACAAGGCCTGCGAACATGGCCCCGGGCACGCTCCCGAATCCGCCCAGGGCCACAATGGCAAAGGCAATCATGGTGAAGAGAAGGCCCACGTAGGGGTTTACGGACCAAAAATTTACCAGGAGGGCACCGGCAACGGTGACCGAACTGGCACCTATCCCCCAGGCAAGGGCATTCATCCTCTCCGTTGGGATGCCCATGTAGCGGGCGCCCTGATTGTTGAGGGCCGTGGCGGTAAGGGCCTTACCCACCCTGGTACGGTTCATGAGGAGCCAGACCGCCGCAAAGGCGGCCACCGAAAGGCCGGCCGCGGCCAGCTTGGTCGCAGGCACGATGATTCCCAGGCCCAGGTCAAAGCTCTTTCCCACCAGAATGCCGTGGTGGATGCCCCTGTCTTCGGAGCCAAAGATGAGGAGGACAAGGTTTCTTATGAAGAGCATGAGGCCAAAGGTCCCGAGGAGCTGGGCCACCATGGGGCCTCTCAGGAGGAACTTCACAAACCCCACATAACAGAGGAGCCCCAGAAGGAAGCCCACTACCCCTGCCACCGGAAGGGTCAAGAGGGGATCCATCCCCGTGGCCTGGGCCGTCAGGAGCCCTGTGTACATGCCGAGCATCAGGAACTCGCCATGGGCGAAATTCACGATATTCATCACCCCAAAGATGATGGTCAGACCCAGGGCCACCAGGGCCAGGACCATGCCGATCAGGAGTCCCGCCACCAGGGAGCCAAAAAGAATGTCCATGAAGACCTGTGGTTGCTTTTACCGGGGTAATGGGGCCCCCTGTGGGTTATCGGGCCCCAAGCCCCGTTTTTTCCGAAGGGATTAGAATCCCTTCAAGGGGTAGATCATATCCGCGGAGGTCACATCAAAGGGATACACGATCTCCATGACCACCTGACCGTCCTTGTTGAGCTGATACTGGCCGATGATCCCAGACCCCCAGATGTTTTGACCCAGCTCTTCCCCCGAGGTGGAGAATTTGATGCCCCGCCACGGGACCACGAGTTGGCTCCCGGGGATTTCGATTGCATTGGCGGCCGCCTGGATATCGGCCGGCTTGGTAGACCCGGCCTTCTCCAGAATGGCCACCCAGGCCTGGAGTCCCGTGAAGGAACGGGCCGAGGCACCGCTCAGGTCATTGCCAGTCTTCTTCTTGTACATGTCGTTAACCTGGCCGGCCAGTTTCTTGATCTCCACCACCTTGGGGATGAAGACACTCCGGGTCAGGAAGCCCACGATATCCGTGCCCAGGGTACTCCGGAATTCAGGGGTCTCAAACCCGGCATCCTGGCCCCAGATGATGCGGGGATTTGCCTTCTGGGCCTTTACGGTCTTGACCATCAGGATGGCGTCGGAGGTATAGGACGCAAAGAGCATCACATCGGGTTTGGCCGCCTTGAGGGAGCGAACCTCGCTGGAGAGGTCTGCTGACTTGGCGGCATACAGGAGGGCCTTCTTGAGATCAAAGCCGTATTCCTTGGCGAAACGGGCAATGAGTTCCGAGACATGGGAGCCCCATTCCGTCTTTTCGCAGGCCGAGGCCAGGGTCATGATGTCCTTTT
This sequence comes from uncultured Desulfobacteraceae bacterium, assembly GCA_964452575.1. Classification (GTDB taxonomy): domain Bacteria; phylum Desulfobacterota; class DSM-4660; order Desulfatiglandales; family Desulfatiglandaceae; genus CAYVMN01. Next base: position 25,320 of record CAYVMN010000025.1, read on the forward strand.
TGGGGACCGCGGGCACCCCCCTTACCTTGCCCTCTGTGAGGCCCTTCAACAACTCAAAAAGGTCCTTCGTGAACAGTGTGTCATGGGGAGTGGTCCTCCAGAACCACTTGAACCCCCTCTTGGTGAGATCCGGAGACGTGGAAGACCCGTTGATCATGGGCACCCCGTACTGCTCGCAGACCGCACTGACGGTCTTGGTGACCGAACTGTGATAGCAACCGAGGATCCCATCCACCTTGTCGTCATGAATCAATTTCTTGGCAAGGTCGGCTCCGAGGGTGGGGTTTCCCTCGTGGTCCTTAAATATAAGTTTTATCTTTGCCCCGCCGAGGGCCTTTATGCCGCTATTCTGGGCCATGGTCATGGGTAGATTCGCCATGACGTTGTTTGCTATCTCTGCTGCCAGTTCAGCCCCGGCCCGGAGCTCACGGCCGGCGGCTGCGGCACCCCCGGTAAGTGGATAAATCACCCCTATCGTGACCTCTTTTTCGGCAAGAGAAGCGGTTGGGACGAGAAGCCCTGCCATTGCCAGCAAACCAAAAACCAAAATGGAAAACCTGAAAATCGATCTCATCTCAAAACCTCCTTTTCCTGGGCAAGAACCCCTGATAAAATATTTCCGCCTCCCCGGTCCTTTCCTGTGAAAGGCCGGACCCGTACACATACGATTCCAGGTTTCTGCCTGCAGCACAGCATGAAGTCCGCGAGGCCAAAAGACACTGCCAAGGCCGGCCCCTGTCCTATCCTATAGAAAATCATCTGAACTGCCGGACAGAATCAATTGGGTGGTAAAGAAGATATAGAAAAGCCCGAGGTCATGTCAAGTTTTTCACCCACCAGGCCAGGCCCGGCCCAGACCTGCGCTGCCATCCCTGCCTTGACATGCCCAGTTTAGGGAAAGCACCCAGGCGTCCCACCACCCCTGAGAGAGGACGCAGATTTTCTCTTGACCCAGATATATTTTCTTTATATGAGTCCTCTGAATAGCTGCCTTGCAGCTCACAACAATCGCCCAGGCTGTTTGGAAGGATCAGTATTATGTACACTGCCAGTGATTTAAGAAAGGGCCTAAAAATCCAGATCGACAACGAGCCTTTTGTAATTATAGAATTTCAATTCTCAAAGCCTGGAAAAGGCCAGGCCCTTTACCGTTGCAAACTCAGAAATATGATCACAGGGGCCATTTTCGACTCCACCTACCGTTCTGGAGACACCTTTCAGCCGGCCGACCTGAAACAGCGCAAGATGCAGTATCTCTACGGCCGGGAAAATGAGTTTTGTTTTATGGACATGGAGACCTATGAAGAGGCCTTCCTTTCAGGGGACCAAGTGGGTGATGCCAAGAATTTTATGACCGATAACCTGGAGGTGGAAGTCCTTCTCTTCGGCAATAGGGCCATAGGCATCACCTTGCCCAATTTCGTAAACCTTGCCGTTACCAGGGCCGATCCCTGGGCCAAGGGCGATTCTGTTGCCGGCGACACCAAGCCGGTCACGTTGGAGACAGGCTACGTCCTGAGGGTCCCACCATTCATTGAGGAGGAGGACAGGATAACCGTTGATACGCGGACCGGAGAGTATGTCACCCGGGTCAAGGGATGAATTTTTACAAGAGCAACAGAGACTGGCCAAGAGGGAACACTACTTGCGGCTCCGCGCCCGAATGATTCAATCAATAAGGCGCCTTCTTGTTGAGAACGGATATCTGGAGGTAGAAACCCCCTACCTAATTCCTGCCCCCGCCCCTGAGCTCCACATCGATGCCATGAGTTCGGGGGCCTCTTACCTCCATACCTCCCCTGAGTTGTGCATGAAACGGCTGCTTGCGGCCGGCTATTCCAGGATATTTCAGATCAGCAGGTGCTTCAGGCGTGGGGAGCGTGGGGACCTGCACCTGCCTGAATTCACCATCCTGGAATGGTACAGGGCCGGGATGGACTATATGGGCCTTATGGAGGAATGTGAGAGGCTGATATCCTCGGTATTCAGCGACATGGGCGCAGGGCAAGGCATAGGGTACATGGGCATGCAAATCGGCCTGAAAGATCGTTGGGAGAGACTCTCGGTAAGTGAGGCCTTTGCCCGTTATGCTGACATGAGTCTGGAAAGGGCGCTCGAGCAGGGATCTTTCGATGAGGTTATGGTAAAGCAGATTGAGCCCAACCTTGGGATAACCCGGCCGACCTTCCTCCACGACTATCCGGCCTCCTTGGCCTCCCTTTCCAGGCTGAAATCCGCTGCTCCCGGATTTGCCGAGAGGTTTGAGATCTACATTGCAGGGCTTGAACTGGCCAACGGCTTCTCTGAGCTGACTGATGCAAAGGAGCAAACAGAGAGATTCGAGGGACAGCAGAGACGGAGGATCATTTTAGGAAAACCGGTCTATCCAATGCCAGAGAGGTTTCTGAGGTCCCTGGAACACATGCCTGAGGCCGCCGGCATCGCCCTGGGGGTGGATAGACTGGCAATGATACTCGCCGGGAGGCCCAGGATAGACGATGTCGTAGCCTTCACACCGGAAGAGGTGTAGGATTTGCTTGATTAATGCCCTGTTTCGGTATATAAGAGGTCTGAATAACATATATCTGTAACGCACATCGCCCGTCACCTGTGGGGCAAGTATATCGGATGCTATATCCTAGAGTGGACAAATGGCTTCTGGGGAAATCTCGACACAGCCGGTGCCCAATAATAAGGTCGAAACGCCCAAAGGGCCTTCAGGACCTAGGAGATGTCTCTCTTGCGGGGAATCTCCAATCAAGGCCGGGAGGCGATATTGTTCTACTGCCTGCCGTCTACAAATCAATTGGGTTCTTTCCCTTTCAAAAGGCCTGCTCAAGACCTTTAATGCCAGGTATGCCGCCTTCT
>CAYVMN010000026.1:0-28070 GCA_964452575.1 uncultured Desulfobacteraceae bacterium
CCCTTACTGCTTCGAGCGCAGTGGGAATCTGTTGTTCTTTTGATCGACGCATCGCAAATCCCCGAGTTTCTAATACTTGCTCAGGATCGGGAGGTCCCAGGTCCACGACAATGTTATTCTGGGTGCCAGCCAGGTACCACATGATGCAGGGCGCTTCATAGGTCACTTCCCGGTACATCCGGTACATGCAAGTCTGTTTGGGAAGGGCGTCAAACATGCCGATACTTATAGGAACAAGTCGATACATGGATGTCTCCTTTTTGAGGGGGCCGATTCTTCTTTCTCCAGGGAAAACTACTCCGTGACGGTTTCTACGAATTCGGCCAGGCCGAGCTTCTCAAGGGTTTCCTGCCTTGGGGCCCCCGTTTTCTCATCCCACCCTCGCTCTCGATAATAATCCAATAGCATTGGTTTCAAGGGGACGGTATTGCCCTTTGCTGGTCCATCGGGGATGGGCTCAGAAAGGGAACGCCATGGCAAGGTATCGTCTTTTCTGGCGAATCCTTCCCTAAGATTGAACAATCGCTCGATGGAGTAAATCCGGTCTGCGATGAGGGTCCTTTCTGCCTCTTGGATATTCCATCCCGTTACCGCTTCCATGAACAGAAATCTTCGATTGTTGTCGAAACCGTATCGAGAGAAGCTGCAGAAGACCAGGGAGTCCTGGAGGCAGTAGTTGTTCTGTATATTGCGTGCGATTCTTTCCTTTTCCCTGTGTGTGAGGGCATCCTTTAGGTCAACGAGCTCGGCACGGAATGTGGGACCATAAGAATGGTTTGCCCCTGGCGTGGCTGTCGCGTAGATGAGGCCCATACCGACGATGCTTCGAGGATCAAAAGACGCAAATCCCTGGCCCTTGGTATGCATCGCGAAACGCTCTGAACCTTTTCCGATCTCTTCAGAAACCCGCTTGGTGCCTTCCGCCAGGAGGTCCCCGAATCCTTGCCTTCTGGCTATTTTCTCGATGAGGTTCATAACAACATCAGCGTCACCGAAGCGTAATGGCACCCCGTCTGTGTCTTGCGTGGTGATGAGACCCTTTTGGTAGCACTCCATAGCGAAGGCAATGACGTTTCCGGTACTAATGGTATCGAGTCCGTACTGATTGCAAAGATAATTGGCCCTGGTAACCGCTTTGATATCCGTAATGCCACAATTGCTTCCGAGAAGTCCGATGGTTTCAAACTGAGGCCCCTGGAGTACCGTGCCCTTATAAGGTCCTGTTTTGATGATCGCCGTTTTGCCGCAGGGGAGGGGGCATCCGAAGCATGATTCATTGTGGATGTAAACCTCGTCCTTGACGGTTTGTGCGAAGAGCCCTTCGACTCCGTCGAGGGTGGCCCTCGAATAGTTCATGATCGGCAGCGCACCGGCTTTGTAAGCCGAGGATACGGTCCCTGTCGTGCCAAAATCGATTCTGCCCTGCGATTGGGTGTCGGCTCTAACGGCTTTATAGGCGTCTTTGAGTATGGCTTTAAACAAATCGGGGTTGGCCACATGAACAGCTCCCTTTCCCCTGATGGCGATGGCCTTTAAATTCTTGGATCCCATGACTGCGCCGGCTCCTCCCCTGCCGGCGGCCCTGGATTCCGGGACCACCCCAGAGAAGCGAACCCTGTTTTCGCCTGCAGGGCCAATGGGAATGATTTTTACCGAAGGGTCACCCAGTTCATGCCGAATGGAGGTTTCTGTTTCGGTGGTCAGTTTACCCCAATGGGACCTTGCATCTTTGATCACTACCTTATCATCGTCTATGAAGATATAGACCGGGGTCTTGGCCCTCCCTTCCACGATCAGACCGTCATAGCCAGCATATTTCAGCTCCGGCCCAAAGGCACCTCCACCAGTGACAGACCTTGAGAAGGAACCTGACAAAGGGGATTTGTTAATCACGACGAATTTGGGACTGTAAGGTGTTGCCGTCCCCTGCAAGGGGCCTGTCATGAAGGCGATCATGCTATCCGGAGAAAATGCGTCTATGTTAGGTTTGAGTTCCTTATAGAACCAGTAACTGCCCAGACCTCTCCCCCCAAGAAAGCCCCTGGCTACCTTCTCATCTAAAGGTTCTTCCCTTATTTCTGAACGGGTCAGGTTGATTCTTAATATCTTACCAATATATCCGCCGTTAAACATATGGTCCCCTCTCATTCAATTTCCAAGGCGCCCGTGGGACAATAACTCACACACATGGGATTTCCGTCACAGAAGTCGCATTTCGTCGCTGTCTGATTATAAAATACAATCATATCGAAAGTGCATGCCTCCTTGCACATTTCACATCCGGTGCATATTTCTTCCCTGATGATCCAGATCCCGTTCCTCTCATCCCGTTGAAACGCTTGGACGGGGCACGCTTCCGCGCAAGGTGCTGGCTCGCATTGCCTGCAGAGATGCGGCGTGTCAATTAGGGAAACAGGGGTTTCGATATCAGGATTCCTGTTTATTTCCACCCGGAGCTTTGCCCTTCGCGGATTGAAGGCTCCCTCGTGATGCGCCATACTGCACATGAGTTGACAAATCCGACACCCTGAACATTTTTCTCCCGTGACTTTTATTCTATTTCTCAAGGTATTCACCTCATTATGATATTTTCGGGAAGGCAATCATTCAAAAATATCATAATGGATCTAACCTAAGCAACACCATACTCAATTTTCCCTAGCTAGAATCGGGAGTTGGCTATCTAAAGGCTTGGGGCTCAGGTGGGAAAAGGTCTGTTTCAAATTTTCGAAAAATGTCAAAAATATCAATATCTTATATTGTAGTTGGCGAGAACCTAATTTAATCCTCCAGCACCTCAGCCCCATAATCCAGCCTAACATCACATATGTTATGGGTTCTTTTTCTTTGAATGACAAGGGGAATTTCTATATAGTAGGTCGAGAGATAGAGGCGCCTTCTATCACAAAATCTACTTTCAAACTACAATCGACAATCGCAAACACAAATCTTCAATATTCAATCGTCAATTTTAAATTTAAGACGGCCAGTTGGGAGGACAGTTGATGCAACAACCGAAGATTCTTAAAGCGTTTAAGGAGCTTTGCACAGGATGCCATACATGTGAGATAATGTGCTCTCTGAAACATACGGGGATGGTTAAGCCGGCCCTGGCGCGGATAAGTGTAGGTTATTCTAAAGAAGACCCTCTCCCTTTGCCCATAATCTGCGAGCATTGCAAAGACGCTCCCTGTAAGGAAGCATGCCCTGTTCCCGATGCCATGTACACGGATGAAAACACGGGGGCGGTTATTATTGACGATGATTATTGTATCCAATGTCTTGCCTGCGTGGAGGCCTGTCCCTTTGGGGCCATTCAAGTAGGACCTAATCAAGAGATACTCAAATGCGACTTATGCGGGGGCGATCCGGTATGTGCCAAGTTCTGCCCTGAAGTGCCGGGGAATCGTTTCCCCCATCTGCCCTGGCCGACGCAGTCCTGTCTTCAGTACGTGGAACATTCTCAGGCAAAAAATAATCAAAGATCGATGTGAAGTGGGAAAGGGGAGAAATGATGGACGGTCTGGGAGATCTTCTTAGAATTGATCTGAGTACTCAAGAGATTTCCAAAGAGCCTATACCTGTGGGGCTTCACCGCAAGTTTCTGGGGGGCGAAGGAATCAATGCGTGGCTCTTCTGGGAACATTTTCTGAAGGTGGACCCTAAGATCGACCCCTTAAGCCCGGATAATGTCCTAATCATGGGTGTAGGGCCCCTGGCATCGACCGGTTTTGGGGCGGGGAGTAAGGCAAAGTTTACCTATAAATCACCGGTCTACAATATATATGGCGACACTAGCTTTGGCGGCGGCTTTGGCAGCCAACTTCGCTGGGCCGGATATGATCACATCGTCATAACCGGCAAGGCGGAACACCCGGTCTACATATGGATCAAAGATGATTCGGTGGAAATCAGAGATGCCCGGAGCTTATGGGGAAAGGGTGTCTTGGAAACAGATGCCTTACTCAAAGCGCAGCTGGGCGAAGGGGTTGAAACAGTGTGCATTGGTCCGGCTGGTGAGAACCTGGTTCGCTTTGCCTCAATCATGGCCAGTTGTCATAGAGCTGGCGGCAGAGGGGGTGCAGGCTGCGTTTTCGGTTCTAAGAACTTGAAAGCCATCGCTGCCCGTGGAACAAAGGGTTTGTCCATATATGATCCTGATGCTCTTTTCGAAGTGGCTGAAGAGTTTCGGAAGTATAAAAATGGAGATTTGGGTTCAGCATATAATCATAGGGCCGGGACGATGAATCTAATAAGGGATATGCATTATACAGGCCTGCTTGCATACAGAAATCATCAAGGCCGTATGGTCCCGGATGAAAAAATCGATAAGCTGGACCACAACTGGTACAATAAAAACATAGGGGTGCGGTCAAAGGCATGCTCGCCTGGTTGTGGCTTCGCCTGTGGCGGATGGTATCATCTGAAGGGAAATGAAAGCCCTGGAGCCAGAAGGCACGCCGGCGAGTGGGGCACAAAACCGGAATTTGGGGCGGCAAATCCCTTTGGCCCCGGCTGTGACCTTTCCGATCTGCCGGAGATTTGCCACATCAGTAGGATGTGTAATGACCATGGTTTGGACGTCATGGAAATCGGCATGACCCTTTCCTTTCTCATGGAATTGTGGGAAAGAGGAATCATCAGCCGAGAAGATATCATGAAGTGGACGGGTGAGTCCCTTTCTCTTGAGTGGGGAAACTACGAGGCCATGGAGAAAATCGTAGAATACGCAGCTTGGCGTAACAACGAACTAGGTGACATCGTTTCAGGCGGGCTTTACAGGGCGGCTCAAAGGATAGGCGATGCCAAAAACGTATCCGTCCTAAGGTATGCCATGTATGGAAAGGCCGGTGCTGCCCACGAAGGGGCGACCAGGATCCCGAGCTTTGGCATCGCTATGGCAGTAGCCCCCATCGGTGCTCACCACTTGAAGGGCACGGGGATAAGTGCCGGCGTATCGGAGAAGTTCCTGGGTAAGCCAGATGGCTCAAGCATCTTTGGCTTAATCGCAAAAGGGGGAGGACTAAAAGAAGGAGAGGGAGCCTCTAAATATGTGTTACAGGGGGCCGGCCATGCTCTTGGCGAGATATTTGCGGCCATGGCTAATTCTCTCGGCGTGTGCTACTTCCTTTGCAGCCACAGTAGTTTGAAGGAGATCCCCTTGGACATACTTTCTAAGGGCGTGCAGGCTGTCACTGGAATAACGCTGACCCCCGAAGAGCTCATAACCGCAGCGGATAGGGTGACAAATATCCAGAAGGCCTTCAATAGCAGGCTCGGTTTGCGAAGAGAGGACGATACCGTATGCTACCGGTGGATGAATGAACCGATACTGGAGGGATTTGCCAAGGGTATGAAGGTCGCCGATTTCCTTGAACCCATGAAGGATGAATATTACGACTATAAAGGATGGGATAAGGAAACATCTTTACAGAAAAAAGAGAAATTGGAGGAGCTGGATCTGAAAGATGTAGCGCTAGTACTGGCCGAAGAGGAGGGATTGGCTTGTGGTCCCAGCCCCACTAACCCCTTCCCGCCAGGCTGAACCTGACCACTCTCCCTGCCCTCAAGATCAAATCTTCCCCAGTCTCAGGCCTTCTCTGGTGAGGGTCATGGCCGGGGCCCTCATTGGATTCAAATGCTTATCCGGTAACGGAGGCAGTTTCCACATGGCACGGACGTTGCAGCAATAACATCTTTCGACAAGATTGAAACAGCGCAACGGATCTCAGGAAGAGTAGGAGAGTCAAAATGGGCCTCCCCTATCGGTTTAATCGGATGGAGCTTGCGGGTTCCCTGGGGGATTTTGGAACGATTCTTCCCCTGGCCTTGGGGATGATCATGATAAACGGCCTCGATCCTCTGGCCGTTTTCTTTTGTGTGGGGATCTACTACATCTTTTCAGGGGTATATTTCGGTGTAACCTCTCCTGTCGAACCGATGAAGGTTATTGGGGCTTACGCCGTCGCCACCGGCATTAGCTCCTCACAGCTCTTCGCCTCCAGTGCCCTTGTCGGCATCTCCCTCTTGGTGATCGGCGGGACTGGGGCTATCAGGGTGGTCGGCCGATATGTCCCTACCCCCGTGATCCGTGGCGTTCAGCTCTCTACAGGTGTCCTCCTTGTATCTCAAGGGGTCAAGCTGATGCTGGGCTATTCCAAGTTTCAGCTCATGCACAGAGCTGCTGAGCCCTTTCTGGCCGTGCATTATCTGGGGCCCATACCCATCGGCATCCTCATCGGCGTGATCCTGTCGGCCCTCACCCTTCTTTTGCTCGATAACAGGAAAATTCCCGCGGCCTTGGTTGTGGTCTTGGCCGGCCTGGGCCTGGGCCTCCTCTTGGGAAGGCATGAGGGACTGGACAGGCTCCAAGTAGGACTGAATATCCCATCTTTACTACCCGCAGGATTCCCTTCTGGGGCGGACTTTGCTTCTGCATTTGTCCTCCTGATTCTTCCACAACTGCCGATGACCCTTGAAAACGCGGTCATTTCAAATGCAGATCTATCCAAACAATATTTCGGAGAAACATCGAAGAGGGTAACCCTCTCTGGTCTGTGCATCAGCATGGCCATTGCAAACCTACTGAGTTTCTTTTTTGGCGGCATGCCAATGTGCCATGGTGCAGGGGGATTGGCCTCTCGTTATCGTTTTGGAGCCCGTACAGCAGGATCCAATATCCTAAGCGGTCTCATCTTTCTTGTTATTGCTGTGTTACTGGGACAGCATGCCTTGTCCGTCTTCTATCTGTTGCCTATGTCGGCCTTAGGGGTATTGCTCATCTTCGCGGGGAGCCAGCTGGCACTCACGGTCATTGACATAAAGGAACGGAAAGAGCTATTTGTGGTCCTGTTGATGTTGGGAATCACCCTGGCGTCAAACCTTGCGGTGGGATTTATTATAGGAATTGCCCTTGCCTATGCATTGAAATCGGATCGGCTGAAGGTCTAGTGGCTGAGAAAGAGAAACACAAAGGTATCTGGGTGCGGGCGGCCTGGCAGGCCGGGGGCATCATACTGGTAGCTGTAGTCCTGGGACTTCTGTTAAACCAAGTCCGACCCCGCAGAGTCCCTCTGGTTACGAGCTGGTCACCAGAGGCCCGGTTGACCCTTGAGTCGGGGGAAAACATCGCTATCTCCATTGAGAAGGCAAGGGAGGTCTTTCGATCCAAGAAGGGGGTGTTTCTGGATGCCAGATCCCCAGAGATCTACCAGCGTGGGCATATCCAGGGCGCCCGCAACCTGCCCTGGGAGGCGATGGACGAATACTATAAATCCGTGATGGCGGATATTCCCAAAGACAGCCTAATCATCGTCTATTGTGACGGAGACGCATGTGCCTTGAGCAAAGACCTGGCCATTGAGCTGCTTTTCAGGGGATACGGAAATGTGAGGGTCCTGGTAAATGGCTGGAGCGCATGGGTAAAGAACGGGCTGCCGGCTGTCAGGGGTTCCTAAAACGGATGGACGAAGGGCTAATGGACAAGGCAGCTGAAGGGAAGAGACAGTGGGATTTTGAAACCCTCTTCTTTGTGGGCACCCGTCTATTCCTCGGGATTGTCTTTGTTGCCGCAAGCGTGCACAAGATCGTGCATCCGAAGGCGTTTGCAGAGATAATCTACAATTACCAGATTCTTCCAGGTTCTCTCATCAATCTGACCGCAATCATCCTCCCCTGGCTCGAATTGTCGCTGGGCCTGTGCCTGCTGCTGGGCATATGGTTGCCCGGTGCCGCGCTCTTGGGCACCTTTCTCCTGATTGTCTTTCAGGGGTCACTGATCTTTAATCTGGTCCGGGGGCTGAATATATATTGCGGCTGTTTCAATATAACAAGCGACCTCTCTTCGGATACCTCAATGGCATGGTACGTCTTCAGGGATGGCATATTTCTGTTATTGGCACTTATTGTTTGCTTTTATGTTTTCTTCAAGAACCCCCGGGGACGATCATAGGATTCCCCGGGGGTTCGCTTATTTTTCCGAGTTTTATTTAAAAGAATTCCAAAATCTTATTTTGTAGGATTTTTCCTCCTTGGATGGGTGCTGTCTATATTCTTGGATTTGGAATTTGCCCGTGCAGGCATTGACAAAAGGATACCCGGCCTTGGCCCAACCAACTACCCCTTCATCATACAGCCAGACATTCTTATACCCGATCTTATACAAGAAACCTGTCACGTATCTTGCCCTGTGATGGGTGCGGCACCAGATGTAAATTTCGGCATTCGCGTCCGGAATCTTCTTGGGGAGCACGTACCAGTGCCCCGCCTGGATGTGGCTTGTTCCCTCGATATGAAAGGCTGTAAATTCTGTGTCAGTTCTGACATCAATCAAATAGGCGTTCCGTTTTTTTGCCAGTACTTCCTGCCAGACCTGATGAAACTGCTGGGCCTTGATGATATGATCTTTGGGAACCAGATTGGCCATCTCCTGATTGAATTTCTTTTCAGTGACTACAAGAGGATTGTCAGCGGGCAGCGCAAATCCAGCCGTGCCCATCACAAATACAAGAACTAGTGACAATAGAAATAATCTTTTCATGTTTGTTACCTCCTAATGCCTAATTGTGAAAGGATATTCTAACACCTGAAAACACCTGTTAAGTCTTTTCACCTCCTTTCTGCTAGCCATTCCATATCATTAGGGCACTGGGCCAACTTCAGAATTGAATGGCCACCTCCCTAAACGTTGTAAAGACCCCTTTTACCAAATCGCGCCAGAAATGAATATGGGAACATGTGCCTAATTTTTCTGTTCCTTGAAGACGCTGCAAGCTCGGCTCACGAAGGATTCCTTGTAATAGGTCTCTGCTAGATATGAACTTCGCACAAAAGGGCCAGAGGCAACGCTCCTAAAACCCATTTGAAGCGCAGTTTCCCTGTATTTCTCAAAGGTCGCAGGGGGTATATATTCGACGACCAGGTGATGAGATCGTGAGGGGCTTAAATACTGCCCGAGTGTGAGTGCATCGCATTCAACGCTTCGCAGATCAAACATCACCTGTTCCACCTCTTCCCTTGTTTCGCCGAGCCCAACCATGAAGCCCGATTTGGTGATCAGTCTCCCGTCCATTTCTTTAACGCTCTTGAGCAACAGAAGAGACCGCTCATAATCGGCCTGGGGTCGAACCTCGGGGTACAGACGGGGTACGGTCTCAATGTTGTGGTTGATGACCTCCGGCGAGGCACGAACCAGGTCACTCAGTGCAGTCATAGACCCTTGAAAATCAGGAATCAAGACCTCAATCCCAACTCCATTGCATCTTTCTCTGATCGCCTGAATCACCTTGATAAAGTGGTTCGCCCCGCCATCCGGCAGATCGTCTCTTGTGACGGATGTGATAACGACGAAGTGGAGACCCAGGGCTAGAACCTCCTGGGCGACCCTTTCTGGCTCATCATGATCCAGCGGTGACGGACTTCCAGAGGCCACGGCACAAAAGCTACAATTCCGGGTGCAGACATTGCCCATGATGAGGAAGGTTGCCACCCCTCTGGAAAAGCATTCTCCACGGTTGGGGCAGCACGCCTCCTGACAGATGGTATGGAGGCGGTTTGCCCTCAAATCGTGTTCCATTTGACTGACTTGATGGGTTAAGGAAAGTCTTTTCTTCAGCCAGGCGGGTTTGAGAGAGGCCCTATCCTTGCGTCCTCTTGAAATGCGTTGAGGGGTTACATCTACCACGATCAGTCCCAGTCTAGGAGGATTTCGACTTCTTAAATCCCAGGCGACGAAAGCATTCATTGGGAACCAGGTCAGGCCGTCTGTAAAAATGCCAGTAACAGGGCTCCGATGCATCATCAGAGTAACCCGTTACCCACAGAGGATAGCCCCCCCACTCAATAGGGAGTATTTCATTGATGGCGCAATGGATGCAGTAGTAAGGCACATTTGTTCTTCCCCAGCTCCACGGATAGGCCTTTTTGGTGGTACCGAAGTTATAAGGAGGGCCGAGCCTCGAGGGAGTCCCGTCAACAGGGTCACCCCTACGCATTCTCCCTCCGCTTCCGCAGGGGTCCATTTTTATGCTAATGCGGTCTGGCTCCTCAATGATTTCGATCTCTCCGTCCTGCTTCGGGCCGCACCGATGAGACCGCATGATCTCTGCGTTAATGCGGACCCTGTCCTCAACCGACATCTTTGAGAGTCCCTTCCAGGTTCGCCTCATCATCCAGGTCTCCTGGGTGGCCCGGCACAACGCGTACGCGGCCTCTTCCCCATGTCTTTCAGCGGTCTTTGTAAGCATATCCCATATCCAGTCGCAGAAGAGGTCATGCAGGGCCTTGGCCTCTGGGATCGAATAGCGGGCAAGGGCCTTGGCCTCTTCATAACGACCCCCATCGATGGCCTTTACAATCATTTCCTGGGTGGGCATACCAATGTCTGACCAATCATCTTCGCGGATGAGACGTCGCAACTTCTCCGATTCAACAAGCCTTAACATGGCACCTCCTAACAGGTCCTATTTCTTGGAGCCGGGGTGGACCCATTCCTTCAATATCTCGGCCTTGATGATGTTCTTTCGGAGCTTCCCAATGGATGTCTTGGGGAATTCCTCTTTTTGAAAGATCCAGAACTCAGGGACCTTGAACTTGGCCATCCTTTCCCTGCAAAAGGCCGTGAGTTCCTCTTTGGTAACACTAGCCCCCTCCTTAAACCTGATAATTGCCATGACCGCCTCATCCCTGATAGGGTCTGGCACTGCGATGACCACTGGCTCTTCTATGGCAGGATGTTCACTCAAGACCCGCTCCACCTCGGCGGCCGATATGTTTTCAGCGGCCCTTTGAATCACGTCCTTCTTTCGATCAATGAAATAGACATATCCATCTTCATCCACTCTCCCGTAATCTCCGGAATAAAACCAGCCGTCGATCAGGTCTTTTGCGGTAGCCTCTGGATTCTTGTAGTACTCCTTAAATAGGGATATTCCTGGTTCGCCCCTTATGACGATCTCTCCCACCTCACCAACAGGGACCTCATTACGATCATCGTCAACGATCTTTACCTCCATACCAAAATTCGGCCAGCCTACCGAACCCCTCCGATGCTCTCCCCATATGGGCATGATGGTGCAAGGGGCGAGAGTCTCGGTCAGCCCATACAGATCGATGAGAGTGGTGCCAAATCGCTTCTCAAAGGTATCCCATTCCTCGTCAGAGATCGCAATGGCATACGGGCATCGCCACATACTGTTTTCCGCATCCAGGGGGTGTTCGGGTTGTGCCAGGATCATCCGCACGGTGGCAGAGACGAGGGAGCAAATCGTACAATCGTAGCTTCGCACCAGAGGCATGAAATTGCTCGCACTGAATACCTCACAAATGACCATGCTCGCCCCGGCGGTCAGACAGGGAAAGTAGGCTATGCACTGGGCATTGACGTGAAAGAGGGGGAGGACGGTGATGTAACGGTCATCGGGAGTTACTGCGAAGCTCCTCGCGCAGACCTCGCCAATATACAAGAAATTGGCGTGGGTCAGAATGACCCCTTTCGGCCGCGCTGTGGTCCCGGAGGTGAAGAGCATTTGGGCCGGGTCTAAGGGATCGATCTCCACAGGTTCCAGTTCCGGGGAACCGCTGGCCAGGATGTCATCCCACGCATGGGTCCCGGAGATCTTCCCCTCTGAGCGGTAGATGACGATATCCTTCACCGAGGGGCACTTGGAAAGAATGCTATCAAACATGGGGTAATAGTTTCCATCGGTGATAACCATTTTGGCTTCTGAAAAATTTAGCTTGTATTCCAGATCCTCTGCCACGTCGAAGATGATAGATGGGATCATGATGGCGCCGATCTTGGTGCATGCATGGAGGGAAACAGCGAATCCAACGGAGTTAGGCAAGTGAGTCATCACAAAATCCCCCTTCTTGATTCCGTTACCCATGAGCCAGTTTGCCACACGGTTGACCGTCTCGTCGAACTGACTGTAAGTCAGAATCTCTTCATTTAGGTCCTTGTCGATGAAGATAATGTAGGGTTTATCGCCGTGCTGGCGCACCTTACGCTCCAGGAGCTTCCTCACGTTCATGTTCCGTCCGATAATGGTCGCGTTTCTCGTGTTCAAGACGTCCATAACCACCCCCCTTAGAAAATGATACCCCCCAAAATGGTGATCTGAAGCGACCTCACGTTCAAGATCCCTAAAGTCCGATTTCTTTGGCCACTATCTCGCGCTGAAAATTGGCATCGCCAAAGGCCAGTTCAGCCATTTTCGCCCTTCTGGAATAGAGTGTCATATCGTGTTCGATCATGTAACCTGTGCCGCCCAGTATCTGGTGGCCCAGTCCAACGATCCTCTTATAGGCCTCGGACGTCCAGGCCTTGGCAACTGCAACCAGTTTGGTGCAGGGGATTTCCTGGCCCAGCATCCAGGCCACCTTATAGGTAATATACCGACTTCCCTCCAGGGCCATGAGCATGTTGGCACAATGGTGCTGAACGGCCTGAAAACTCCCGATGGGTCTCCCGAATTGCTCCCTTTCCTTGGCATAATCGCTAGCCATGTCCAAGACCTTCTGGCCACCGCCGAGCATCTCGGCGCACTTGCAAATGGCTGCCCTTTGAAGGGTCCGTTCCAGATGAAAGCCCCCCTTGTCCCTTTCACCCAGCAGGGCTGCCTTCGGCACAGTCACGTTGTCAAAGGAGACCTCGAATTGCTTATCCCCGGCAAATGTCTCCATGGGCGTGATCCGGAGCCCTGGATTGCCGGAATCCACAAGGAAAAGGGAGATGCCATCTCTAGATCCCGGCCTCTCTGACGTCCGTGTTGCGCAAATGATCTGGTCCGCCACATGGGCATCAGGGACAAACAACTTGGTCCCGTTGATGACAAAATCACTGTCTTTTCCTTGAGCCCCGGCTGCAATCAGGAAGGGATTGTATTTCGTATTCTGGGGTTCGGCAAGGGCCAATGTCAATACCAGCCCACCGCCTGCCAGTCGCGGCAAAAACTCCCTGAGCTGATCCTCATTTCCGGCCTCCATCAAGGTCAGACCACCAAGGACGACCGTTGAAAAGAAAGGGCCCGGAAGACAGGCGCGGCCCATTTCGTCCAGCATCACTACCAGATCCATAAAGCCCCCGCCTACCCCCTCGTATTCCTCGGGGATGATCAGGGCCATCCATCCTAATTCAGCCATCTTTTGCCATAATTGCGGCGTGTAACCTTTATCGTCCGTTTCCATTTCACGGACAAAGGAACTCGGGCACTCCGATTCAAGAAAATTGCGAGCTGTCTTTTGAAGGATCTTCTGTTCTTCAGAGAAATTGAAGTCCATTTTATTCTCCTCCCGTCCAAAAAAGGTGCAATCAGCTGGATCCTGTTTTAATAGGCCCTCGGCAATCCCAGTCCACGCTGGGCAATCACACTCCTTCCCACTTCACTTGTTCCAGCTCCGATGGTGGTCATGAACGAATGGAGGTAGTACCAGGCAATCCTGCCCCTTAAAGGCACCCATTTTGAGTCTTCGGTCAGTGGTCCAAAGAGTCCGAGGATCTCCATCCCTGTATCAACCAGTCGCTGTTCCATCTCAGAGGTGAATACCTTGGTGACTTCCGGCTCGTAGGTCATCGGGAGGTGGTTGCTTTCAAGCCATCTGGAGTGATCCGCCAGGACCGCTGCCACCTCGAGTTCAATGGCTGCCTGAGCAAGTTTGTGGCGGATCATTGGGTCCTCAGCCAAAGGCCTCCCCTCATATTCTGTCTCCTTGGCATAGTGAATGAGGTCTTCCAGGATGGGGACCAATCTGCCCGGTACAAAGACCTGGTTCCTTTCCGATCCCAGGGCCTCCATCATATAGTAAAACCCCTTGTTCTTTTCCCCGATCATCCTGCTCTTGGGGACCTTGACCTCGTCATAGAAGACCTCGTTTGTCCGTTCACCCGACATGGTCCAAAGGGGTCTAACGGTTATGCCTGGACTGTCCATGTCCACGATGAATAGGCTGATTCCCTTGTATTTTGGAATATCCGGGCTGATGTCGGTTCTTGCAGCCAGCCAGTGGTATTCGGAGTAATGGCATTCGGTATTAAAGGTCTTCTGGCCGTTAACGATAAAGTGGTCTCCATGGTCCACAGCCCGCATCTGCATGGAGGCCAGATCGGATCCTGCGTTTGGCTCGGTGTAGCCTAGGCAGAATTCTATCTCCCCATTCAGGATCTTGGGCAAAAACTCCTGCTTAATTTCTTCACTCCCACGTCTCAGGATGGTTGGACCAACCATTGTGTATCCAATGTCGAGTGGCACATGGGCCCCCCACCTCTTTCCAAGTTCGTCCAAAAGGATGAAATCGTAGGTGGGTGACAGGCCCTGGCCACCGTAATCCTTTGGCCAGCTTAGGCCCAGGAACCCATTGGCTGCAAGCTTGAGGCTGAATTCCCGAGCCTCTGGTCCTACCCCTTTGTCTTCCCAGTTTTGACGGGCGATGTCCTCGGTCAGCTCTTTGTCTAAGAACTTGCTGAGTCTTTCCCGGAAGCTTTCCTCTTCCTGTGTATATCCAAAATCCATATCCCTTCCTCCAACTCTTGGTTAAGCCTCGATTAATTTCATATGCTATGCCCCGTCAGGCCTTTCAAGGCATATGAATTGCACCGCCACATAAGGACAACGCGGCCTCCATCATGGCCTCCGAGAGGGTCGGGTGGGGATGGACGGCCCTTGCCATCTGGTCCACTGTAATCCCCACGGACATTCCCAATACGGCCTCTGCAATCATATCGGTGGCGTTTGGACCAATGATGTGGACCCCGAGGACCTTGCCCGATCTTCCCTCTGAAAGGATTTTCACCATTCCAAAGGTCTGATTTAGGATGGATGCCTTTGCACATCCATGAAAGGAGAAACGGCCAACTCGAACGTCGAATCTCTCTCTTGCCCGGTCCTCGCTCAGCCCGACAGATGCGATCTCCGGCGATGTATAAATACATGAGGGAATCGCATCATAGTGCATGGCATGGAACTGTCCCATGGCGTTCTTTGCAGCGCACTCGCCCTCAGCTATGGCCACGTGCGCCAGCATGACGCCCCCAACCACATCGCCGCAGGCGTAGATTCCAGGGACACTGGTCTCCATACGTGCATTGACCGCCAGTGCACCGTTTTTGTGGGCCAACCCGATCCGCTCCGTGTTTAGATAGCTCAGATCGGGCCTTCTACCGACGGCCAAGATCACCTTATCCACAGTTGATTTCTTGGAGTTTCCTTTGAACCGATAGAAGACGGTACTCTTTGACCTGTTCTGTCTGATCTCCTCCACAGTTGCGCCGGTGAACACCTTGATACCCTCCTTAACAAGGCTCTGTTCAAGTGCAACGGCGAGTTCCCTGTCAGCTCCAGGAATAAGGGTGTTTGTCAACTCCAGAACCGTGACGTCGACTCCTAATCGTCTCAAGATCTGGGCAAATTCAACACCAATGTATCCCCCGCCCACAATGGCTGCGCTTTTCGGTAACCGTTTCATCTCCAGAAACTTGTCGCTGTCCCAGACGGCTGGGCTGTCGGCCCCTTCCATATCGAGCGTGGCGGGTCTGGATCCGGTTGCAACAATAATCTTGTCCGACGTAGTCAGTTCCCCGGTCTCAAGGAGCTTGACCGTGGATGAATCCAGGAGTTCGGCGGTGCCCCTTACGACCCTTACCTTCTTGGCAGCCAGCAGTTTTTCCACGCCATTTCGAAGTTGTTGGACCACCGAGTTTTTGCGTTTCATGATTTCTGGAAAATCGACCTTGTAGTCTCCGCAGGTTATGCCAAAGACCTTGGCCTCTCTAATGGTGTGGATGACCTCACCGGATCTGAGCAAGGCCTTTGCGGGGACACATCCCCGATTCAGGCAGACTCCGCCCAGAAGATCCTTTTCGATGAGAGTTACCTCAGCGCCCATGCGGGCAGCCGTGATCGCCGCCGGGTAACCGCCCACCCCTCCGCCGATCACGGTGATCCTCATCCTGCTGACGGCTTCGATGGCCTCCAGGTGCCTGAGTGCTGGATCAGGATTCTCGATCATCAACTTGAGAGTGCGCATGAACTTGCCGGCTTCTGCACCGTCGATGGTTCGATGATCATAAGATAATGTCACCGTCATCATGGGCCGGATGACCACCTGCCCATCCCTGGCTACCGGTTTTTCGATGATCGCTCCAACGGCCAGTATCGCGTTTTCAGGCAGATTGATGTTGGCGGTGAACTGCTCCAGTCCAAACATACCCATGGCCGACAGGGTAAAGGTGCTCCCGGTGATGTCATCGGGGAGGAATTCATTTCGTCTTCCCCTCTCGATCAATTCGACCCGGTCGCGAGCAATCTGCCCCAGGCTTTGTGTGTTGATATCCCGAATGACCGGCACAATAAGACCGTCATCCAGGGCCATGGCCATGCCCATGTGCACATCCTCGAGGTAAAGGATGCCCTCATCGGTCCAGCGGGTATTGATGATCGGGTGTTCACGGATGGCCGCCCCTGTGATTTTCATCATTATGTCCGTAATGGTCAGCCTGACCCCGAATCGTTCTTCGATGGCGGGAAGCAATTCCTGGCGCCACTCGAGTATCTTACTGGCGTCAACGGTGTTACTCATATAGGTCTGGGCGGTCTCGACCTTGCTGGCCAACATCCGCCTGGCAATGGTCCGTCGCATCCCAGTAAAGGGAATCAGTCTTTCTCCAGGAGTCACATCAATTCCCGCCGCAACAGGTACAGCCCCCAGCTGGCCCTCGGAACGGGCCCTTTCAACGTCTTCCCGGATGATCATTCCCCCGGGGCCGCTACCTTTTACGGTCCGAAGATCAAGCTGATGGAGTCTGGCGGTCTTCTTGGCCAAAGGTGATGCCTTTATCCGGCCATCTCCTGCAAGCAGGGCTGGCTCGACGGCCGGGGTCTCTCGGGCAGGAACGGGTTCAGGCCTGAGTGGTTCTCCGGGGAGCTTTGCCTTTTCTATGGCTACCTCCAGTGGCTGCAACACCGAGGGGTCTTCTCCGGGCCGCAGAAGATGGGCCACTAGGGCCCCCACGGGCACGGTTTCATTGACCTGGACGTAGATCCTCCCCAGTGTGCCCTCCTCAGGGGATTCCACCTCATAGGTAACCTTTTCTGTCTCAAGCACAAAGAGGATGTCCCCCTTCTTGACCGGATCTCCCTCCCTCTTCTTCCACTCTACAATCATCCCCTCGGTCATGGTCAGACCGAGCTTGGGCATAACAATTGCAACCGGCATCTTAACTCCCTAACCTATCTCCCCACAAATTGGGGTTTTCGCTTTTCCAGGAATGCCCGCATGCCTTCTTTCATGTCCTGGGTACTGAAACAGGTGACGCAGTTCTTTTGAGAGTACTGGACCGCATGCTCGAGAGGCAGATCTTTTCCGATCTCGAGGGCATCTTTGGCCATTTCTATGGAGATGGGTGCGTTTGCCATAATCTTTCGGGCCATTGCTTGGGCGGCCTCGAGGACCTCACCGTCTGGAACAACACGGTTCACCAGCCCTATCCTGTAAGCCTCCTCCGCAGAGATCGCTTCACCGGTCAGAAGGAGTTCGGCAGCTCGCCCTTTTCCGATCAACCGGGGAAGCCTTTGTGTGCCACCCGTTCCAGGGATAATTCCCAGCCTCACCTCAGGCAGGGCCATCTTTGCGGATTGACCAATGACCCGTAATGTACAAGAGATGGCGAGTTCCAATCCGCCTCCCATGGCAACCCCATTGATTGCCGCAATGACCGGTTGCCGGAGTTTTTCAAGCCCTGCGTTGATCCTGACGATCCCCTCATTCCAGCGCAAGATATCCATAGGGGCCATGACGCTCAGCTCGGCAATGTCCGCTCCTGCCTGAAAGGCCTTGCCTGCCCCCGTGACGATGAGCACGCGAATATCTTCATCCTTATCAATCGCACGGAGTGCATCTCGTATTTCGTCAATCATCTCCTGGTTGAATGCATTACGGACCTCCGGTCGATTAAGGGTGAGGTAACCGATACCCTCCTTCTTTTCCATCACTATAGTCTTATAAGCCCCCATGTCTTCCCCTTTCTGGATACTCACAACCAGCCAACTCACCAGCAGGTGTGGCCGCCGTCCACTACGACAGCAGATCCGGTCATAAAGCTTGAGGCCCGGGAGGCCAGCAAAATGGCAACACCCCTTATCTCTTCGATCTGGGCGATCCTTTTCATGGGGATGTTGCTCCTGATGACCCTTTGTCCGGCCTCTGTAGCGAAGAACTCCTTATTCAAGGGCGTATCAAAGTACCCGGGAAGGATTGCGTTTACCTGGATGTTATATCTAACCCATTCCAGGGCCATCACCTTGGTGAGTTGCAGAAGTCCCCCTTTGCTGGCGCAATAGGCTGCCATATTCGGCCAGCCGATGAGGCCACCGATAGACGCCACGTTGATGATCTTGCCGCCCTCACCCCGTTCAATCATCTTTGAGACCACGGCCCTGGAGAGGGAAAATGCACCCTTGAGGTTGACATCCAAGACCGATGTCCAATCAAGATCTGACATCTTAAGGATGGGCTTCTCGCTTCCGCCAATGCCGGAGTTATTTACCAGGATGTCAATTCGCCCGAACTCAGCCATGACACGGGCCACCAGGCCCTCTATCTCATCATCCACGGTGATGTCGCACCTTACGGGAATAGCCCTGACGCCAGTCCTTTCTATGATTTCCCTGCAGGCTTCTTGGCATTTCTCAGGACGCCGCGCGGCAATGACGACACTTGCCCCTGCTTCTCCCAGCCCTTCGGCAATGCCTCTTCCTATCCCGGTGGCACCGCCAGTAACAATGGCGACTTTGTTGGTCAGGTCAAAATATGGCAGATTCATGGGAGCCCCCTCTTGGATTAACAACGAACCAAAATCTTTATATGTTCACCGGGTTGCTCAATCAGCGGGGCCAACCCTTTTTTGACGAGGTCGTCCAGTTTAATACGTTCCGAGATGAGCTTTTCCACCTGAACCCGCTTGTCTGCGAGAAAGGATATGGCCGCTGGAAATTCGTCTTCATATCCGCTACTGAACGTGATCTCTTTTTCATGCCCCCACAACCTCATAAAGGGGACCTCAATCGGTTTTAGGGCCAGTCCGACAACGCATATGACCGCCCTCCGCCCCGTTGCCTTTACCGCCGTATCGAAGGAGGACTGGCTCCCCACACAATCGAAGGCAAGATCGGCCCTCAATCCATCGGTCAACCTGCCGATCTCTTTTCCCGCATCGGTTTCCGTGGGATCGAAGACGGCGGTAGCGCCGGTTTCCAGTGCCACCTCCCTGCGGGGCGCCATGGGCTCGACCACAAAGACCTGACCGGCCCCTGCTGCTAGGCATGCCTGTAAAACGAGGAGTCCAATGGGACCAGCCCCCACCACAGCCACAGATGCGCCCACTCCCATGCGGCTCCTCTTTACCGCGTGAACGGCCACCGCAATGGGTTCTACAAATGCCCCCATCTCATCTGTCACTGAATTCGGTAACTTAAGGAGGGAATACGCATTGAAGACCCCGTATTCGGCAAAGGCCCCATCTGCGGCAAAGCCTACAGTGCCGAGTTTCGTGCACATAATGTGGTGGCCCCTCTTACAGTAAGGGCATTCCCCACAATAAAGGAGCGGGTTGACGACCACCCGGTCGCCCGGGGCAAAGCGGCTGACATCTTTGCCCAATTCCACCACCTCTCCTGAGAATTCGTGCCCCAGTATCACAGGTCCGCCCTGGCGATTGGTAAGGGGATGAGGCCTGGAAGGGATGATAAAGGGCCCTTCCCTATATTCGTGCAGATCCGAGCCGCAGATCCCGCATGTCTTGATCTTTACCTTTACCTGGTCCGGGCCGGGAGACGGGGTAGTGATATCTTCGATACGAATATCTCCTTTGTTGTACCAAACAGCGGCCTTCATGGGTCTATCCTCCTAATCTAAAAGGTCTGCTCCGATATCTTATTCAGAGCCCCTGTGGTTCTTTGAGCGTTGGGCCCCTTGAGTGCGTGTAAGGTCTTATGCTCCACTCAAACCAGGTCTCCAGGTACCGGAAAATACTGGGGCCGGCCTTCAGCCTGTGCCTGCGGGTGTCCTTTCAGGCACCTAACTTATCGGGAATGAAATCGATTCCGTGGAGGACAAAATCCAGAATCCCCTTCATGACCACGTCCATAGACTTGAAGCGGCGTTTGAGGCTCCATCGCCTAAATGTCATGATAACAGGGACATAGGACAAGAGATCGGCTGCCAGGCGAAGCCGTTCCTCATTTACGTCTTTTCCTTTAAACCGGTCCCTCAAGAGACCTTCAAAGAGTTCAATATATTCGGTCTCTCTACGCAACGTGCAATGCAGACTCTCCCTGTCAAGGGAGGCGGATTCCTTATAGAGGAACATTATGATATCCTGGTTCTGGTATACGGCATTGAGATTTTGCCTCAATGCGGCCGTGAGTCTCTCTTCTGGTCCTTCAATGCCTGCGATCGCCTCTTTCATTTCTTCCCTGAGAAGACCGGTGATGTAGTCATACACGATGTATATGATGTCCTGCTTGCTCGCGATGTAGTTGTAAAGGGACCCCATCGTGAGCCCTGCGGCCTTGGCGATTTCCCTCACCGTAGCCTTGTGGAATCCCTTCGCGACAAAAACCTGGATGGCCCCGTCAATGATCTGCCTTCTTCTACGATCGATCAGCTTCTCATTCTTGATCTTTGATTTGACCTCCTTTTTTCCTGGCCCATTCTTCTGCCTTTTTGACATAAAGCAAGCCTCAAGCCATCATGCAGAGATTCGATCGATCAGTATCGCCTAAAGAATTTTTATACTTAAGCGCGCCTATCAGTGTCAAGACAAAAGTGAGCGATTGCTCAACTTCCGTTTAACTTCTTTAGATCCATTGTTTGCTGCATATCATGGCGGATCTGCAAGATCTCCCTTTTTTCTTGACAAGAGAAAGGAGGGTTCAATAGTAAGTCAAAGACGCAGGCAATCCATTTTTCACTCTAGGAGGAGAAGATGTCAGGATATTCTGGGAAGATACTGAGGATCGACCTGACTGAGCGTCATGCGGAGATATTGGATACCGATATGGGAATTGCCCGGAAATACCTAGGAGGCAGCGGGCTCTGTGCAGCCCTTCTGACAGACCTCGACTGGGGCATCGATCCCTTGTCAGGGGCAAATCGCCTTGTCTTTGCCCTCGGTCCTCTGACGGGGGCCCCTGCCCCGTTTTGTTCTCGATACGTTGTGGGTGCAAAGTCTCCTCTAACCGGTCTCCTGGGAGAAGCACATGCCAGTGGATTCTGGGGTCCGGAGCTTCGGTTTGCCGGATGGGATGCCGTCATTGTTGAAGGGGCGGCGGACAGCCCGGTTTATCTGTCAATCGAAGACCAGGCGGTAGGCATTAACGATGGCCGGAATCTGTGGGGAAAGGACACCTATGAGACCGAAGAGATCCTGCAGGAGCTGCATAAAGGGAAACCCCGTGTCCTATCCATCGGTCCTGCAGGGGAGAAAGGATCTCTGGTCGCCTGTATTATTAATGATCATGGGCGGGCCGCGGCCCGGACCGGGCTTGGGGCTGTGATGGGGGCAAAGAATCTGAAGGCTATCGTGGTCCGTGGGACCGGGAAATTCCATATGGCTGACAGGCAGGGATTCAAGAGCCTGTCCAGGGAACTGGTCGATATTGTTATGGCCGCACCTGCCCGGGAGGCCCTTCACAATTACGGTACAAATGGTGGAATGATGGCCTTCCACGAGATGGGGGATGTCCCAGTCAAGAACTGGACCAAGGGGGCCTGGGAGGAAGGGGCCGAGAAGGTCTCAGGGCAGACAGTGGCAGAGACAATACTTACCGGTACTTACGCGTGCAGGGGCTGTCCCATAG
The DNA here is from genome assembly GCA_964452575.1 of uncultured Desulfobacteraceae bacterium. Classification (GTDB taxonomy): domain Bacteria; phylum Desulfobacterota; class DSM-4660; order Desulfatiglandales; family Desulfatiglandaceae; genus CAYVMN01. Next base: position 21,852 of record CAYVMN010000026.1, read on the forward strand.
GGTGTGGCCGAGTCGTTGAAGTGAAGGAAGGCCCCTATGCATTCTATGGCAAGGGTCCGGAGTATGAGACCGCCGCCGGCTTCGGGCCACTCCTACTAAATGACGACCTGGAGTCGGTTGCCAGGGCAAATGATCTATGCAACCGTTACGGTATAGATACCATATCAACGAGTGCTACGATAGGTCTCGCCTTCGAGGCTTATGAAAAGGGGAGCCTGGGGAAATCAGCTACTGATGGGCTGGAACTCACATGGGGTAACCACAAGGCAATAGTGGAGCTGGTTAGAAAGATCGGAGAACGCGAGGGAGTGGGGGCCATGTTGGCGGATGGATCTCGGAAGGCTGCAGAAAGAATTGGTGGAGGATCGGAGAGGTTTTCTATGGACGCAAAGGCCCTGGAGTTGCCATTCCACGACCCGCGTGCCTTTAGCAGCTGGGCTGTGGCCTACGCTACCGCGCCCCGCGGAGGCTGCCATATTGCAGCCCCTACCTACTGGCTGGAGCGGGGGGTGACCTTTTCGGACTTAGGGTATAATGAGCAATTGGATCGATTCTCCAGTGAGGGGAAAGGGGCCTGGACCAAGGTCTTCCAGGACTATTGCGAGATGCTAGAGTGTTTGGTTGTCTGCAAGTTTGCGTTATATGGGGGTCTCAGAGGACCCAATTTTGTCGATATGGTGCGTTTGGCAAGTGGGTGGGATATGAGCTTTGAAGAGCTCCTCCGTGTGGGAGAGAGGACTTTTAATTTGAAGCGAGTTATCCTTAACAAGATGGGTATCAGCCGAAAGGATGACACCCTGCCGGAACGAATCCTGAAGGAGTCACTCTCGGAAGGAGGTACCAGGGGGCACACGCCAGATCTGGCAACCATGTTGGATAAATATTATAAAGCGCGTGGGTGGGACCAAAACGGGATTCCTACCCCGGAAACAATTGAATCACTGGGAATTGATATGACCCGGTAGGCCTTATTGTATCCGTTGACGGGGTATTTCGGTTACTGGAAATTCGAAATCCCAAATAACAAACAAATTCGAATGACCAAAATTCCAAATTCCAAACATACTATGATCTGGAGGAAACAGCTTGGTGCTTAGAATTCGGGATTTCAAAGACTCCAGGAACGGTTACGCCTTAGTTAACTTGTCAATGAAAGGGGGAAAAGGAGATGCTGCGATCATTTAGGGTAAGAACGCCTGACTGGATACTGTTCGGATTCGACACGGTACGCCAGGTAGGGGCAGAGGCCAAACGGTTGGGGGGTGGTAAGGTTATGGTCCTCACCGATCCTGGGTTGGGGAAAGCGGGCCTCCTTGATCCGGTATACGAATCACTCAGAGGAGAAGGCCTGGACTACGGTGTCTTTGATCAGGTTGAGCCAGAGCCTTCGATCGCCAACCTGATGGAGGCCTCAAAGATGGCCAAACAGGGCAAGTTTGACGTATTTGTGGCGGTAGGCGGCGGCAGTTCTATGGATACAACGAAATTGGTTTCTGCAATGATGACCAACAAGGGGAATATCCAGGATTTCTTCGGGGTGGACAATGTGCCGACAAGGGGCCTGGCAACCATTATGGTCACCACCACATCCGGTACGGGATCAGAGGTAACGCGGATGGCCGTATTCACTGACACAGCGGTAAACCTCAAGCGCGTGGTGAGCGCACAAAATATCCTGGCCGATGTTGCTGTTGTAGACCCCAACCTGGCCCGGAGCATGCCACAACCGGTTACCGCGGCAACCGGCATTGACGCCTTTATCCACGCGGTGGAGTCTTACGTAGCCGTCAATGCCAGTCCCCTGACAGACACGATCGCCCTTGAGGCCACGAAATTGATTGCCGAGAATCTGGGGCCAGCCTTTGCAAACGGCAACGATATGACTGCCCGTTACAATATGGCCTTGGGAAGCCTAATGGCGGGGATCTCTTTGAATAACGCAGGAGTGGGTGCCGTACACGCCCTGGCCTATCCAATAGGGGCGGAGTACCACCTTTCGCACGGTCTGGCCCTGATCGTCATCTTCGCCGAAACTATGCGTTCTATTTCCATTTCATGTCTGCCAAAATTCAGGAAGATAGCTGAGGCTATGGGCATTGATGTGGAAGGTCTCTCTCCCTGGGAGGCAGCAGATGCGGCCGTTGAAGGGATGACAACACTGGCAAGATCGGTCAGGATGCCGACAACACTTTCCGAGGTGGAGGGAGATCAGGCCAAGATAGGGCAATGGGCAAAGGCGGCCCATGGAGAACAACGGCTCCTGGGCAATACCCCAAGGACCCTGAACCTTGAGGATATTGAAGAGATCTTCGAAAAATCCTTTTGATGAAGCCGCGGAGAAGCCCCATAAGCCCAATTGACGCTTAAGCTAAAGGAATTGAACGCCGCGGATGAAGATCAAGGTAAAAGGGTTTCTTACCGTAAGAAAGGCAATGGGCGATAGACCGTTTGTAGAAATGGATGTCCAAAGCCCTACCCTCAGAGGTGTCTTAAAGAGGCTGGGGGATGAATACGGGGAGCATTTCAGAAACCTCATCTTTGATCCCGAGACCATGGAGGTGAGAGATCTCTATCAGATCCTGGTGAATTCCCGCCATTACAAATTTCTTCCGGACCGTCTGGATACCCGGTTGAGAGAGGGTGATGTGGTGGCGATCATCCCACCCGTGGCAGGGGGATAGAAAAGGAAGATTGGTGCATATGGAGCTATCGGAGATCCAAGAAAAGATATGGAGTTATGCCAAATCCGATCTGGCAGAAGAGCCGGTTGCCAGCACGGATCACATTGAGAGAATGACCTCTTGGTGCCAAAAGCTAGGGCCTGAGGCAGGTGCGGACATGGAGGTCCTTGTGGCCGGTGCACTTCTCCATGATGTGGGTGTGGTCATTGACAGGAAGCGGCATTTTGCGGTGGGACGTAACAGGGCAACCGAGATCCTGAAAAAAGTGGGGTTCCCCGAGGACAAAATCGATGCGGCACTCCATGTCCTGGAGGCCCATAGCCGTTACGGTGGAGCACCAGCCCCCTCGACCACCGAGGCCGAAGTGGGACAAGATGCGGATGCCCTGGAATATATCGGGGCAATAGGAATAATCCGTGCCGTGATACGCGGGCTAAATGATGGATCTTTTGATGGAAAGGTCAACGGTTTTTCGGCGTACCTTCGCTCAATTCTGGCCAAGGTGGAGGGAACGTTTCACACAGGGAGGGCCGGAGAAATGGGGCGGGCAAGGGTGGAATTCATGAGGACATTCCTGGAACGTATCGAGAAAGAGCTGAAGATGGAGGCATAAAGGGATCTTGAATCTGGCCAGGAGCACTGGGACTTGATTAGGGGGAGACATCTATGGGCACAAACGTGGTGAAAATAAGGCTGGAGTCACCTATCCTCAAGCGACTGGAGGGGCTTCCGTACCTGTCTTTGTTTGCGAGGACCCGGGGTTGGCACTTCATCATCAGCTGGTGCAACCGGATTGCGGGTCTCATATTGGTGGTCTATCTCTGGGCCCACATCTATGTCCTGTCTTTCCTGCATACATCTAGTGATTATGACGAAAACATGAAGGTGTTCAGATGGGTGATTTTCGCCTTTCTTCAATGGGCTCTCTCCATTCCTGTTATTTTCCATGCCCTGAACGGGGGAAGACTGATCCTGTACGAGATTTACGGTAAAAGAAGTGACGATACCATGATCCGGTGGATGCTTGGACTGTCGGCAATCTACGTAGTGCTCCTCGGGCTCTTTATGCTGTTGGGAAACCAAAGCGTGTCCCCTTTTCTCTTCTGGGTGCTGACCCTTGTGACAGGGCTCTTGATAGGATATGGTGTTGCTCAGCGGATCTGGCGGAGTGAACACTCGATCCTCTGGAAGATTCAAAGGATTAGCGGGGCTTTCCTGGTGGTCATGATACCGGCGCATCTCATGTTTATGCACCTCAGCCCCTCAGTGGGATCGGAGGCGAGCATGGTACTCAGAAGGATGCAAAGTGTCTTTATCAAGGCCGTTGATTTGACCTTGATCATGGCCGCCCTCTACCATGGAGGTTATGGGCTCTTTTCGATAATCGGTGAGTACACCTCCTCCCGGATTTTTAAGGCGGGAGTGGTTGTTGCAGTTGCATTGGTGAGCCTTATCTTTGCCTGGATCGGCATCAAGTTGACGCTCACAGTCTGACAAAAGAGGTGTCCCCCTGTGTCAGGACACCAAGTCTTGGGGAGAATTTCTTATGGCAACAAAGCTCAACATTTCCTCCACGGTACGATGCGACGTGCTGATTATCGGGGCCGGTGGCGCGGGTCTTCGATGTGCAGCTGAGATCATGGAAAAGAGACCGGGGACGAATATCGTTGCCGTTACCAAGGTGGCAAGCCCCCAGAAATCCCATACCCAGACCGCCCAGGGCGGGATGGCGGCTGTAGACCCCAGTGATCCGGTGGACAAGCCCATCTATCATATGTTCGATACCTGGAAGGGCTCTGATTGCAGTGCTGACCAGAATGTCATCAAGAAGATTGTTGAGGCGGGTTGGGAGCAGGCCGTCTGGATGGAGAACCACGGGATGCATATGAGCCGAAATGAGAACGGCAGGCTCAGCAAGCGGACCTTTGGCGGACATACGCTGAACTTTGGCGAGACCTCGGCATTCCGATGCATATTTGAGGCAGACCGCACCGGCAAGGGGATCATGGACAATGTCTGGGGAGAGGCCCTGAAAGGGGGAACAACCTTCATCAATCAGGCCATTGCCACCGAGCTCTTGTTTGCAGGCGATCGGTGCGCGGGGGTCATTATCTTCAGGGAGAAGGGGGGAGAATTTGTCGCTGTCCTGGCAAAGGCAACGGTCCTGGCCACGGGAGGCAATGGTCAGATCTTCAAGGTGACCACAAACTGCCGCCAGAATACCGGGGACGGCCTTGCGATTACCCTTCAGGCGGGGCTTCCCATCATGGATCCCGAGGCCATACAGTTCCATCCTACCGGGATTGTCGGCCCCGGTATCCTGGCGAGCGAGACCTTGCGATCCGTGGGCGGTATATTACGCAACAAGGACCTGCAACCCTTTATGGAGCGATATGCCCCCAAGATGAAAGAGCTGGCGCCTCGCGACCTCGTGGCAAGGGCAATTGAGACAGAAATTCGTGAAGGGAGAGGGATCCTAAATCCTGACCACAACATCCAGCATGTGTGGATCGACCTGCGGCACCTCTCGGATTACATTCACGACGTTCAGATACCGGAGGTTTCAAGTTTTTTCAAAAAATTCGTCAATCTCGACCCCAAAAAAGACCTGTGCCCGGTCCGGCCCAGCAACCACTATCAGATGGGGGGAATACCCACCAATGAATTCGGGGAGGTGGAGAAGACTCCGGAGAACCTGGTTCGGGGCCTGTTTGCAGTCGGGGAATGTGCGGCCGCAAGTTTCCATGGCTATAACCGTCTGGGTACCAACTCCCTCCTGGAATTGGTGACCATGGGGAAGATCGCAGGAGAGAGGGTCTTGAGTTGCCTGGACGGCAGACCGGTTGAATTGCCATCAAACGCGGGCGAGAAGACCTTTTCTCTGTTTTCACGATTCATGGAACAGGGGGGCAAGGGCAATCTGGGACAGATTCGGGAGGAGATGCGGATGCTCATGACGGAAAAGGTGGGGGTCTTTCGCACAGAGGCGGGCATTAGAGAAGCCATAGAGGCGTTGAAGGATCTGAAAGAGCGGGCTGACCGGGTAGCCTTATCCAGCAGGAGTCTTACCATGAACCCGGATCTCATCCAGCGCTGGGAGTTGGATAACCTTTTAGCAGTCTCCATGGTCACCGCCCGGGGGGCCCTGGAGAGAAGGGAATCGAGGGGCGGGCATTTTCGCGAAGATTTTCCTGAGAGAAGAGACCAGTTCAACTATCACACCCTGGCATCCGTGCAAGAGTTTGATGATGTGGTATTGGGACGACGTCCCATAGACATGAGTATCTACGAAGCCAAGGGTGAACACTACGAGAGATTCGGGATGATCGAGAGGAAATACTAGCCACGTAAGTGTATATGGATGTGCGGATGGAGGGATGGACATGGGGACAAACTACAAGGTGACTTTGAAGATCAGGCGGTATGATCCGGATACAAAGAAATCGTGGATACAGGAATACGAATTGGATGCCGGCAGGATCCTCAGATTCACCGATCTGTTCAGGAAAATCAACAATGAACTGGATCCCACCCTGGC
>CAYVMN010000027.1:0-27959 GCA_964452575.1 uncultured Desulfobacteraceae bacterium
CTACAGGCTGTGAAGAATTTGGGTTACGTCCTTTGGAAAAAAGACCCTCACGGTCCGTCATCTTACTCCTCAGTGTTTTCAAAGCGCTAAAGTATTACAAATATTGTAGTGTTAACCCAACCAGTCTTGATGTGTTCATTTTGAAGTAATCTCAAGTCAAATAGCTATCAGATCCAGAGGGCATGAAGAATGCGATGCCTGAAGTGCCATACCGAAAATCCCAAGGGTAGAAAGTTCTGCCGGGAATGCGGGACCAAATTATCGATCATCTGCCCTACCTGTAATTTTGAGAACGTTTCCGGAGACAAGTTCTGCGGTGGATGCGGCAAAAAACTTGACCAAGGCGCAGAAGAGAAAGAGGCGCTGGAAAAAGAAGGAGAACGAAAGTACGTGACAGTCCTCTTCTCTGACCTTTCCGGATTTACCTCTTTGTCCGAGAAGCTCGATCCCGAAGAAGTCAGGGAGATCATGAGTCGTGTCTTTGGGGAGGTCGCTCAAATTGTGGCCAATTACGAAGGATTCATCGAGAAATATATCGGCGACGCGATCATGGCGCTTTTTGGTGCCCCAATGACCCACGAGGATGATCCAATCAGGGCAGTCAAGGCCGCAATGGATATGAATGATCTTGTTCGGTCCTTGAGCCCCGAAATAGAGGAGATGGTTGGAAGGCCAATCATGATGCATACCGGCATCAACACTGGTCTTGTGGTGATGGGCGAGGTCAAGCTGGAAAAGGGAACACACGGTGTTTTAGGTGATACCATCAATCTGGCCGCGCGGCTAATGAATCTTGCTAGGCCGGGCGAGATCGTCATTGGGCACAACACCTATAAACACGTGAAAGACTTTTTCAGTTTGGAAAAAATGGCCCCTGTTAGGGTAAAAGGTAAAGCGGACGAGATCCAGTCGTATAAGGTGATCGGGCTAAGCACTGAATTTGAGAAGGTAGAGAGGGTATCAAGACAAAGAATGATGTCACCGATAGTAGGACGAGAGGCTGAGTTATCAGTCCTCTATTACTGTTTGGAAAGGCTGCTTGGCGGGAAGGGATCCATCGTATCAGTTATAGGGGAAGCAGGCATAGGAAAGTCACGCTTGATTGAGGAGAGTTACCACTACGCGAAGAAAAATAGGGACCTTGAGCAAGTGGAATGGCTTCAGGGCAACACCCTATCATACGGTCAAACCATAAGCTACTGGCCTTTTCTCGAAATTTTCAGGGCCTATTCTGGTATCACTGACGAGGATGATGAGACCGCGGCTTGGGAAAAGCTTGAGGCCAAAATTATCCACATGTTTGGAAATGGGGCTGATGAAATCTTGCCATATATCGCAAGTCTCATGAACCTTGAAACTAGAGCGCAATATAGGGAGCGCACGAGATATCTGGACGGTGACGCCATGGGTCGCCAGGTCTTTCTCGCCACATATCGTTTTTTTGACTCGCTGTCGAAATCAAGGCCTGTTGTGCTGGTTTTTGAAGATCTCCAGTGGATGGATGAATCCTCCGCAGCCTTACTTGAACATATTATGCCTTTGGTCAAAAAAAGGCCGATGATGGTACTGGGTCTTTGCAGGCCCGACCCCGATACTGCAGGAGACCGTTTCCGTCAAGTTATTGACGAAAAATACGCCGAATCCTATCAAGAGATTCGTCTTGCCCCCTTGCATGATTCAGACAGCCTAAGAGTCGTGGGCAATCTGCTGGGGAATAAACATTTGTCCATGCAGGGGCTACAAGAGGTTATCGAAAAATCAGAAGGAAATCCATTCTTTCTTGAAGAGATCATTCGGTCATTCATTGATCATGGTGCCATAATCATGGATCCTGAGTCAGGACAGTGGAAGGTCACGGAGAAGATGGGGGATTCCAGCATCCCTGACACTGTTCAGGGGCTTATTATTGCCCGTATCGATCAACTGGATCAGAAATCGAGAAACGTGGTGAGATCGGCATCCGTCATCGGGCGCTGTTTTCTTTACCGGGTGCTTGATGCTATTGAAGAGTTTGGATCGAAATTGGACAAGGCCCTGGAACAGCTTCAGTCGATAGAAATCATACGTGAGAAAAGGAATATCCCGGAACTGGAATTCATTTTTACCCACTCCCTGGTCCAGGAGGCTACTTATGAAAGCGTCCTACTCAAGAAGCGGCGATCACTCCATGAAAAAGTCGGTCGTGCAATCGAGACCATATTTGTTGACCGGATAGAAGAATTTTACGGCCTACTGGCCTATCATTTTGCAAGGGCAGAGGAGTGGGAAAAGGCGCATCAGTATCTCATGAAAGCGGGAGATCAGGCTGGAAAGATCGCGGCAGATTCTGAGGCGCTTGCTCACTACCAGCAGGCGTTCTTGACCTACGAGCGTGCGTTCGGAGATAATTGGGAGAAGTTGCAGCGCGTATCATTGGAGAGAAAGATTGGCGAGGCGCTATACAGACGCGGAGAGATGAAGCCGGCTCTCGAATACCTGCACAGGAGTCTGGATCTTCTGAAAAAACCGATGAAGACCGCGAGTTGGTCCGTGAGATTTGGGATTCTGGGGGCTATATCGCGGCATGTTATTCATGGTATGTTACAGTGGGTTCACCATAAGCCTTCCCCCGATAAGGTCAGTCGAGAGGTGGAGGAAGAGGACCGAATATATGTAGCCCTGGCATGGATATACGGATATCTTGACCCTGAAAAGTTCATGTATACAGTACTTCGACGGTTGAATGCCTCAGAGGGCAGCCGATATGCCTATGGCATTGCCACGGTGTCAACAGGGATGGGAGTTATTTGCGATTTTCTTTCCCTCCCTGCTATTGCCCATCGCTACCATAGCAGGTCGGTGTCGGAATCCGAAAAACTGAAAAATCCTGAGGCGCTGGGATTGGCCTGCTTCGGCATGGCTTACTATGAACAGCTTCACGGAAATTGGGCCATTGCAATAGAACAAGGTGAACGAGGTGCAGACGCCTACCGATCAGCAGGCGATCTAAGAGGATGGGCAGAGTGCGTGACTTATGGAATCATCTTTCCCTTTATCTCGAGAGGTGAAATAAAGAGATGCATCAAGTATAGCGAAGAATTGATACAGCTTGGGAACGAAGGAGACGATGCTACCATCTTACTTCGTGGACTGCATGTTCAAGGTCTGGCGCAAATGCGTATCGGGAACTATGAAGGAGCCATCCCTTTCCTGCAGAAGGCCTTGAAATTAGCAGAATCAGTCCCGGATTATATTGCCAGGTCACAGATTGGTGCCCTGCTTGGGCAATGTTATCTTTACGAGGAAGAGCTACAAAGGGCATTGGAAATTCTGGAAGATAGTGAACGGATAAACGCGGAGCACCGAATACCTATCGTATTGACAAATCTAATGCATAATCTTGCAGAGGCCTATCTTGTATTTGCCGAAAGGCAGGAAAATGATAAGGCCGATTGGATGCGCAAGGCCAGACACGCCTGTAAACTGGCTATGAAGGCCGGTAAAGGCGCGAGGGCAAAGTTGCCCGAGGCCATGCTGTTGCAAGGAAGATACTTGTGGATAAAAGGAAGTGCTAAGGCAGCAAGAAAGCTCTGGTTGCGAGGCCAGGGGCTGGCGGAGGGAATGGATATGCCATATGAGAGGGGAATGATCCATAGAGAAATCGGTACCAGGCTAGGGGATCAAGCTTACCTGGACAGCTCTGTGCGTATTCTTAGACAAATTAGGTGATGAAAAGGATCATACCTCAAAAAATGCTGCTGAATATCTGAAGGCCTGGTGTCTTGACACCGAAAATATTAGGTCGGTCAATTCATGAGTACAAACTATCACATACAAGGAGGGATGTAATGATGGACGAGATTAAAAGGGTTGTTTACTTTGCCATGGATGTGGCTAACAAGCCCGGAGAGGCAGCCCGTGTTCTGCGGACGCTAAGCGAAGCTGAGGTAGGCCTTATAGCCTTCAGCGGGTTCCCACGCGGAAGACGCGCCCAGCTCGACTTCGTCCCCGAGGATGCTCCGCTCTTTCGGAAGGCCTTGAGGCGGGCCAGGCTAAAGGTGCGCCCGAAAAAGACCGGTTTTCTGATCCAAGGCGAGGACAGGAGGGGCGCACTTGCGGAGGTGCTACAGGATCTGGCCGATGCGAACATCAACGTGACCGCAGTGGACGCGGTCAGCGCCGGAGGCGGGCGTTACGGGGCGATCCTTTGGGTAAAGCCCACGGATGTCAAGAAGGCGGCCAAGGCCCTCAAAGTTGTTTGATTCGGCCTATGGAGGGAAAATATCCTTTTCCCGCCGTTCTTCGATCCTGATACCTGATGGCCCTACATAGAGGGCCGTGGGCAGGGCTCTTGCGCTATTTCTTGAGTCGATAGTTGACACTCTAAAAGGGGTTACATGCCCTGGGCATCCCTTGATCAGGGTATCTGAGGGAGGCATCTCGCGGGGGCAGGTGCGTTTCTCGTGGGCGTTGCTCTCTTCATCCTGCTCAGGCTCAGAAGATGGTTGAAGCCCGCCACAGCTAGTCACATCTTATACTTTCCAAAATCCTCAGGGCTGAGGCTCTCGAGGATCTCCTGCCACTTCTTTCCCTTTTCCGATTTGTCCTGGGGCTCGGCCTTGATTTCCATCTGGCTCGAGTTTTTGATCACCTCCTGGGACACAAAGATCGGTGCTTTCACCCTCAGGGAGAGGGCGATGGCATCGCTCGGCCTGGCATCAATTGACATCTCTTTACCGTCATGTTTGAGATGGATGAGGGCATAGTAGGTATTGTTTCTGAGATCGCAGACCTCGATCCTGATGACCTCGATATCCACTATCTCCAGAATTGCCTTCAGAAGGTCGTGGGTCATGGGCCTCGAGAACTTGATGCCTTCCAGCTCACTGGCGATGGCAGTAGCCTCCAGTAAGCCTATCCATATTGGCAGGGTTTGCTCCCCCTCCACCTCCTTGAGGATCACAATAGGGCTGTTTGTAATAGGGTCCACAGTCAAACCGGATATAACCATCGCTGTATACATTAAGTCCTCCCAAAATCGAAAAGGGCTTTTGGCTGATTCTATGTTTTCATCTTTAAACATTCAAGCCCTTTTGTCAACATCCCCATGAATATTTCTTGCTCGTTGATTTGACATGATTTAGACCCTTGCAAGGATTTGCCTAAAATTGTAAAGTTTAATTATGGACATAACTCCCGAAAAATTCCTTCATCCCTTTTTCTATGACCATAAGCCAGGGTTCTTACTGGGCTGGGGCCTCTACAGGCTCTTTAAGCGGTTCAAATTTGATGAGGGCATGAAGGAAACCCTCAGGCAGATGAACCGTGAGGGCAATGTGGTTTATGCCATCAAGTACCCTGGGCATCTGGACTACCTCCTTTGCCATTACCGCTTCCGCACAAGTCGCCTCCCTTACCCCAAACTGGCCTTTAATATAAACATGTCACTGTTCCTGCCACTTTCCCGGGCCCTCAAGATTTTGAAGTTCTATGCCACCCACCTCTTGAGACATGGAAGCCTGCCCGATTCATTTGACACCGGCTTTTTCAAAGGGGCCATCCAGCAAGGGGTTACCTCACTTCTCTGTCTGGTAGATCCAAAGGGATTTGCAAGGCACTTTATCCACTCAGAAAAGGACTCTATCCATCTTCTCCTTGAAACCCAGATGGCCATGGAGCGGCCCATCTATGTCGTTCCCCAGCTCGTGCTTTACAAGAAGACACCCGAAAAGGATCATTCAAGTATCTTTGAAATATTTTTTGGGTTAGGCGATAACCCAGGCCCTTTGAGGAAGGTGATCCTTTTTCTAAGACACAATCGGCATGCCCTCATCGACTTTGGAAGGCCCCTAAATCTGAAGGACTTTCTGGAAAACCAGCTCACTTCACGCCCGCTTGAAGAGCTTTCACAAGAGGTCAGGCAAATGCTCATTGAGCGTATTGACGCCCAGAAAAGGGTTTGTTTGGGTCCTGTTATGAAATCAAGGCAACAGGTCAAGGAAAGAGTTCTGAGAGACCAAGAGGTCATTCAGGCCATCGAAAAGATGGGTTCAGGCAATGCTGAGCGTTTAAAGAGGGTCAAAAAGAGGGCAGGGGAGGAGTTCGATAAGATCGCTGCCGATTACAGTGCGGCCTATGTACAATTTGCAATACTGATCCTGCGCTGGCTCTGGAGAAGAATTTTTCAGGATATTAGCATCGACAAGCAAGGGTTGGCTACCGTGAGGGAGTGGGCCAGAAAAGGCACTCTTATTTACAGCCCCTCCCACAAGAGCCACATTGACTATCTGGTCCTCAACCATGTCCTTTATGATCACCATATGGCAATGCCAAGGATTGCTGCCGGTCAAAATCTGGCCTTCTGGCCTATGGGACACTTTCTGAGAAAGTGCGGTGCATTTTTCATCCGGAGGACCTTCACTGGAGCAAAACTCTACACAAGAATATTCACAAGCTATATCAGGGCCCTCCTCGAGGAAGGTCAACCTCTTGAGTTTTTCATAGAGGGGGGCCGAAGCAGGAGTGGGAAATTGATACTCCCTCAGGTGGGATTTCTCTCTATTCTGCTTAATGTCTATAAGGAGGGATACTGTAATAACCTCGTTTTTATCCCTGCCTCTATCATTTATGACAGGATCCTGGAGGAAAAATCCTATTTGAAGGAGATCCGAGGCGGGGAAAAGGAACAGGAAAGCCTAAAGGAATTCTTAAAGGCCAGGGGTATTTTGAAACGAAAATATGGCAGGATATATATACGGTTTGGGCAACCAGTCTCTTTGAAAGAATACCTGGAACAAGAGGTTGCTACTGGAGAGGAGGCAGCGCAGCGCCTGGCATTTGACCTGATTCGTTCCATCAACAGGGTCACCCTGGTGACCCCTCTGGCCCTCATGGCCACGGCCATTCTTACCAAACACCGACGGGGTTTTCATCTCAACCAACTAGGATCCACTACAGAAGGCCTCTCGAGGTTTTTGACGAAGTGTGAAATCCCAAAGGCACCATCTATGGTGGACCTTGATCAGGCACTCAAAGAAACGATATCTCTTCTAGTAGGCTGGAAGGTGGTTGGTCTATTGGAGGAAAAGGTGGATGGAGAGCCATTTTACTTTGTGGCTGAGGAGAAAAAACGGGAGCTGGAATACTATAAGAACAGTATCATTCATTATTTTATACTACATGCCTATGTGGCTGTATCCCTCCTGACATGGAGAGAGGACCTGAAGACTGAGAAGACCCTTTTGGAGGATTACCAATTTCTGAAGGATCTGTTCAAAAACGAATTTGTCTATGAGGAGGGAAGGACGATAGAAGAAGAGGTTGGCGCAGCCACGACTTATTTCCTGGAGGCCTCCTACTTGAGACAGAGCAATGGCGGATATCTCCTGACAGGACAAGGCCTCAAAGATTTACCCCTCTGGGCAGGACTCGCAAAGACCTTCATAGAATCCTATTGGATTGCCACCCGCTCCCTCATTCAACGGAAAAGCGACAACAGTGGAAAGAGCGAGCTTTTGAAGAACATGGACCACCTGGGGCACCGGCTACATGAACTAGGCCTTGTAGACAACCTTGAGGCAATCTCCTATCTCAACTTCAAGAATGCCCTCCTTTTCTTAAACAGGGATGTCTTACAGGCCAAAGGGAAGGCAGGTAAAGACAGGTCGAAGGCTCAAGAGAAGCTATCGCAACTAAGCCAACGTCTATATGAGCTTTCCCACTATAGGATTGAAGATTGATTACGGTTCACCAGATATCTGAGCCTGTGAGCGCCTGCGTTCCTTCCAAAATCGGGGTTAGGGTAAGGGGATCGAACAATCCTGCTAGTCCAGACTGTATTCTGCCTCCTTTAGTTTGGCATGGGCCGCAGCGAGCCTGGCTATGGGGACCCTTAGGGGGGAACAGGATACGTAACTGACCTTGATGTGATGGCAGAACCGGACGGAATCTGGATACCCCCCCTGTTCACCACAGATACCTACGCTTATCTCGGGTCGGGTCTTTCTTGCCCATTCCATTGTAATCATCATGAGCCGCCCCACGCCTTTGATATCCAAGACCTCGAAGGGATTGTGCTGTAATATCCTATTCCTGTTGTAGAGGGGCAAGAACTTATTTTCGGCGTCTTCCCTTGAAAAAGAGAACGTGGCCTGGGTGAGGTCATTGGTGCCAAAGGATATGAACTCTGCCAGTTCTGCTATGCGACCCGCCCGCATGCAGGCCCTCACCACCTCAATCATCGTGCCAAACTTGCATGAGACCTTGATCCCGTATTTCTTCTCTACCTTCTTGTGAATCTTCGTGACATAGCGGTGGACCCATTTAAGCTCCTCAAGGGTACAGACCTGCGGAACCATGATTTCAGGGACTATCTGTCCCCCGGCATTGATATGTTCTGCGGCAGCCTCAAGGATGGCCCTGATCTGCATCGAATAGATCTCAGGGTAGGTAATTCCAAGCCTGACCCCACGGTGGCCCATCATGGGGTTGGTCTCTGACAAGGCCCTCACCCTCTCGACCAGTTCCTCCTTGGATTTGATGAGAGGTTCAGCTAGGTGCTTTTCTTTGAGCTCTGTCAGTCCCTGGGTCATGCTCTCAAGATTGGCCGCATATCGTTCATGGAGTTCAGGACCAAGAATCTTGAGTGTGTTTGGAAGTTCAGCCATACCCTCTACAGTCTTTCTGAGTTCCTTGAGGTCGTTGATCTCCCTCATGAGCTCCTCCTCTGAGGGGAGGAACTCATGTATCGGGGGATCCAGGAGACGGATGGTTATCGGGTAACCATCCATTATCCGGAATATCTCTTTGAAATCCTCTCTCTGGAACGGTAGAAGGCGTTCAAGGGCTGTCTCTCTCTCCCTGCTGTTATCTGCCAGGATCATATCCTGTACGATGGGTAATCTCTCTGCCTGATTGAACATCCGTTCCGTTCGGCAGAGGCCAATCCCCACTGCGCCAAACTTCTTCGCCTTAGAGACGGCCTCGGGCGTGTCCGCATTGGCCATCACCTTTAACTCGCTCACACCATCGGCCCATTCCAGAAGTACCAGAAGGTCTTCGACGAACTCGGGGTCAATGGTTGGGACCTTGCCCTGATATATGTCTCCGGTTGATCCATCTATGGTAATCACATCACCCTCTCTGAAGACCGTACCCTTTATTGTTATCTCCCTTGCATTCTTGTTGAAAACAATGGCTTCGCAACCCGAAACACAGGGTTTCCCAACACTCCTGGCCACTACCGCTGCATGGGAGGTCTTGCCCCCGCGGCTCGTGAGTATCCCTTGTGCGGCAAAGAATCCGTGTATGTCTTCCGGCCTTGTCTCCTCCCGGACCAAGATTACCTTTTCTCCAAGCTTCGCCTTGATCTCGGCCCGATCTGCATCAAAGACTATCTTGCCCGATGCGGCCCCTGGAGATGCAGCGAGCCCACTTGCCAGGACCTCCACCTTGGCCTGTGGGTCCAGCTGCGGGTGAAGGAGTTGCTCTAGCATCTCCGGCTGCACACGAAGGATGGCCTCTTCTTCTGAGATGAGGCCCTCGTTCACCATGTCGATGGATGTCTTTATAAGGGCAGAGGCATTCATCTTGGCGTTCCTGGTCTGAAGACAGTATAGCTTCCCCCTTTCAACTGTAAACTCCAGGTCCTGCACCTCCTGGTAATAATCCTCCAGGGTATGTCTCAAGTACTCTAACTCCTTATAGATCTCCGGCATATCCTTTCGGAGTTCCCTGATCGATTTCGGGGTCCTGATCCCGGCTACCACGTCTTCCCCTTGGGCATTGATCATATATTCCCCAAAAAAACGATTTTCCCCGGTAGCCGGGTTTCTGGTAAATGCGACTCCTGTGGCGCTATCATTACCCATGTTTCCGAATACCATTGTACAGATATTCACTGCAGTGCCGTTGGCCATGTCCGGGGTGATGTTGAATTCCTTACGGTAATCGACCGCCCGTTTTCCCATCCAGGACCTAAAGACCGCCTCCACGGCCAAATCCAGCTGGACATAGGTATCTTCCGGAAAGGGCTTTCCACTGGTTTCATCGACCAGGTCAAGGAATCTGTCGCAGACCTCTTTCAGGGCCTTTCCTGGGAGATCAGTATCTCCCTTTACCCCATATTTTTCCTTCATGCTGTTGAATATTTCGTCAAATCCTTGGTCATTGACGCCCAGCGCGATAGAGGCGAATAGCTGAATCAAACGTCGATATAGGTCATAGACAAATCTCTCATCCCCGGTTAGCCGTATGAACCCTTCCACTGTCTCCCTGTTTAAACCAAGGTTAAGAATGGTATCCATCATGCCTGGCATGGACATTGCTGCCCCTGATCTCACAGACACCAAAAGGGGGTGCTTGGGGTCGCCGAATCCCTTCTCGGTCTTTTTCTCCAGGCCTGCCATAGAGGCCCTGATCTGATGGACCAGTTCAGGGCTAAGCCCCTTCTTTTGCCGGGCCAGATAGGCCAGACAGGCCTCAGTGGTAATCACAAAACCAGGTGGGACAGGAAGTCCCAGTTGTGTCATTTCACAAAGGTTGGCCCCCTTTCCACCGAGGAGTTTCTTGTTCTTCCCGTCACCTTCCTCGAAGGAGTAGACATACTTTTTGACTTCCATGCTTCTCTCCTCAATTCTGCCTTCTCAAATATTCAAATACATATGCAAGACCAACAAATATCAGGGCCAGCCCCAATACCTTGATCGTGGTCGTACCCTGAAAGAATATATGGGTAACGATGAACGCAAATAACCCTGAGAGGACAAGGCGTATCGCGAATTTTTGGACTCTTTTCATTGCCATCAACTCTTCAATTCTCAGGCCTATCTGCTCAGGATTTCTTGAAGGGAATGACCTTTCCTGGTTTTCCTAGAGTCTCCTTTCCCTCGGACCGGTCTGATATCTCGGTATCTCCAGGGCGTGAGACCTTCTTCACCTCTTCCAGCCTCACGGGTATTCCCCCCATTGTAAATGGGGCTCCGTCCACATATGATTCTCTAAGGATCCAGGTGACAGTCTGGGCAGGTATAGTCAGTAGTAAGAGGGTTACCCGATACCACCCCTTTTTGATGTCAGGCCCAATAGATTCGATGCGTGCATAGGCCGTCGCCTGGTCCTTGTAATAGATCAGAATTATTTCTCCTTCACTGCGCATAGCTAACACCTTGTGTCTTCGATATAATCACCCTAGTCGATAGCCATTATGAAGCCCGACTTTCAACCGGCAACATCTAATCCTCAGCTGGCATCCGGTCTCAGTCGCTGTCCCTCAATACGCTGCCAGGATCGGCCCTCAATTTATCCAGCTTTGCCTCGAAGGCGCTTCCAAGGTCTACCCCCATTTGCTGAACCCGCTTCTTGGCGTGTAGCCCTATGTTTCGGCTGTCCTTGTAAAAGCTGTCGTCATGACGGGCCTTGGGATCGTAGGCTGCCAGGCGGTCGCTCTCTGAGACATGATAAGCCACTCTTGAAATGAGCCTTTTCAGCTTATGCCCGCCGCATCCGGGACAAGCCAGGCCTTTCTCCTCCTGGTTATTCATGACCAGGCTTTGAAATTGTCTTCGGCAGGCGATGCATTGGTATTCATAAATGGGCATTTCACAATCCCCTCCGTTTGTTGGTTGCCTGGGCCATATGGTCACCAGGAAATAAGTACAGGGGAATCAGGTCGATTCGTCCAAAACTATTGTAACTTACCAGACTATCACAACTTAGACAACACCAATAAAGACATATACAAGGATTTTACTTGACACCTAGGGAGGGTATGTGTCAATAAAACCCGTTTATTTTTTGTTGTTAATATCACACCTTTAATAAAATTTAGGAATAGAACCGGGAGACAAATATCATGGATAAGGGCATTCCAACAGGATCTGTCATGGTCGTGGGGGCCGGTATTGCCGGCATCCAGGCCTCACTGGACCTGGCTGATTCTGGCTATCTGGTCTATCTGGTCGAGAAGAAATCTGCCATTGGCGGGGTTATGGCCCAACTGGATAAGACCTTCCCTACCAATGACTGCTCTATGTGCATCATCTCACCCAAACTGGTGGAATGTGGAAGGCATTTGAACATCGATCTCCTGGCCATGACCGAGATAGAGGAGGTCAGCGGCGGGCCAGGAAACTTTAAGGTCAAGGTTGTGCATAGGCCCCGCTATGTTGATATGGCAAAATGCACCGCCTGCGGAGAGTGCGACAGGGTATGTCCTATAGAGGTCCCCAACCATTTTGATCAGGGAATGCGTCAGAGGAAGGCCGCCTATAAACTTTACCCCCAGGCCATGCCCAGCGCCTATGCCATCCAAAAAAGGGGAACCGCTCCATGTAAGGCGGCTTGCCCTGCACACATAAGTGTCCAGGGATATGTGGCCCTGGCGGCTCAGGGAAAATTTGGTGAAGCACTCAGGCTCATCAAGGAAGAAAACCCGTTACCGGCTATATGCGGCAGGGTTTGCCATCATCCCTGCGAGTCGGTCTGTACCCGTGGCCAGGCGGACGCGCCTGTGGCCATCGATTTCATCAAACGATATGTGGCTGACCTGGACATTAATTCCGAGACCCGATACGTCCCCCAGGTGAATGAAAGGAGGGGGGAAAGGGTCGCCATCATAGGGTCAGGGCCGGCAGGGGTCTCCTGTGCCTATTACCTTGCAATAAAGGGCTATCAGGTGACCGTCTTTGAGAAGCTCCCGGTGGCGGGCGGCATGCTGGCGGTGGGTATCCCCGATTACCGTCTTCCAAAGGATATCCTCCGGGCCGAGATCCAGGTCATAGAGGATATGGGGGTAGAGATCAGGACCGGGGTAGAGGTTGGAAAGGACATAACAATAGAACAGCTCCGGAAGGAGGGTTACAGGGCTATATTTCTCGCCATTGGTGCCCACGAGTGCAAGAGGCTCTCCATTGAAGGTGAAGACCTCGAAGGTGTATACCCTGGGGTAGATTTCCTTCGTGAGGTGAATCTAGGGAAAAAGATATATCTGGGAGATCGCGTGGCGGTGATTGGTGGTGGAAACGTGGCCATGGATTCGGTGCGAACGGCCCTGAGGACCGGTTCCAACGAGGCCTTTGTAATCTATCGGCGCAGTTTCGAGGAAATGCCAGCCAATGAGGAAGAGATCGAGGAGTGCAGGGAGGAAGGCATTGAAATCCACACCCTGGCAACCCCCACGCGCATTATTGGTGAAGGGGGCAAGGTAAAGTCCATTGAATGCATTAAGATGACCCTGGGAGAACCCGATGAGAGCGGCAGGCGTCGTCCTATACCGTTGGAAGGCTCTGAGTTCATAATCGATGTTGATGCCGTCATCCCTGCAATCGGCCAGGAATCGGATTGGGCCTGTCTGGGTCCTGAATGTGCCTGCACCCTTTCCGATTGGGGGACCATGAATGTCGATCCCCTGACCCTCCAGACAGGTGATCCAGACATCTTTGCAGGGGGAGATGCGGTAACCGGCCCAAGGACCGTGATAGAGGCCATCGAGGCAGGCAAACAGGCGGCTATTTCCATTGATCGATTCATTATGGGAATGGACCTCAGGGAAGGTCGTGAAAAGGAGTGGGAGGCCGTTCAAGATGTGAGCACCGAAGGTTATGACCGTATCCCCCGCACACAAATGCCCAGGCTCGAGCCAGGAGAGAGGATCGGCAGTTTCGACGAGGTGCAACTGGGATTCAGCCAGGAGCAGGCAGTGAATGAGGCAAAGAGGTGCCTTGCCTGTGGCATATGCTCAGAGTGCTACCAATGCGTGGAGGCATGCCTGGCCGGGGCGGTTGTGCACGAGATGAAGCCTGTGGAACGGTCTATCGAGGTGGGCGCTATTCTGCTTTCACCCGGTTTTCAACCTTTCGATCCCGCCGTGTATGACACCTACAACTATGCCAGCCACCCAAACGTAGTCACCAGCATGGAGTTCGAACGAATACTTTCAGCCTCCGGGCCATTTGAAGGGCACCTGGTAAGGCCATCAGATCATACAGAACCCAAGAAGATTGCCTGGCTTCAATGCGTAGGCTCCAGGGACATCAACCGCGGGGACCATTCATACTGTTCCGCTGTTTGCTGCATGTATGCCATAAAGGAGGCGGTGATTGCCAAGGAGCATAGCAAGGGAGAGCTGGATACGGCCATCTTCTTTATGGATATGCGAACCTATGGAAAGGACTTCGAGAAATACTACACGAGGGCCGAAGAGGAAAGCGGGGTCCGATTCATTCGATCCAGGATCCACTCCCTGGACCCCGTGGATGGTGACAGGCTCAGGGTGGCTTACGCAACCGAGTCAGGTGAAGTCAAACAAGAGACCTTTGACATGGTGGTACTCTCGGTCGGCCTTGAGCCCAACGATGATGTGGTCCAACTGGCCGAGAGGCTGGGTGTTGAGCTCAATGAGCACAATTACGCCAGGACAGAGAGCTTCACGCCTGTCAGTACAAACAGGGAGGGGATATATCTCTGCGGCGTCTTCCAGGGCCCAAAGGATATACCCCAGTCGGTCATGGAGGCCTCTGCGGCAGCCGCTGCCTCAGGTCAGATACTGGCCGGTGCCAGGGGGACCCTGACAAGGACCAAAGAGCTGCCTCCAGAGCAGGACTTCACAGGAGAAGAACCGCGCATCGGAGTATTTGTCTGTAATTGCGGGATAAACATAGGCGGAGTTGCAGATGTCCCGGCAGTAAGGGATTACGCCAAGACCCTGCCTCACGTGGTCTATGTGGAAGACAATCTCTTCACCTGTTCCCAGGACACCCAAGACAAGATAAAGGAGGTCATCAAGAAAGAGGGTCTAAACCGAGTGGTGGTCGCATCCTGCTCCCCTCGCACCCATGAGCCCCTCTTCCAGGATACTATCAGGGACGCGGGCCTAAACAAGTACCTGTTTGAAATGGCCAACATCCGGGATCAGAATACCTGGGTCCACATGAACGACCCGGAGAAGGCGACCGAAAAGGCCAAGGACCTGGTACGCATGGCAGTGGCCAAGGCCGCCCTGGTAGAACCGCTACAGCAAGTTCCACTTGATGTAACGAATTCCGCCCTGATCATAGGTGGAGGCGTGGCCGGTATGGAGGCAGCCCTTGGCGTGGCAGAGCAGGGCTATCAGGCCTACCTTGTTGAAAAGACCGGAGAGCTTGGCGGGGTGGCAAGGAGGCTCCGATCTACATGGAAAGGTGAGAAAGTAGGGCCCTATCTAAAGGACCTCATTCAGCGGGTCCAGGACCATCCCCTTGTCCAGGTCTTTTTGGAGACAGAAGTCCAAGATACAACGGGTATTATCGGCAACTTTGCTACAACACTGGGCCGAGGCAACGGAAAGGATAGGACAGTAATCGAGCACGGTGTCACAATCTTTGCGACCGGAGGGAAGGAATATAGACCCCAAGAGTACCTCTACGGCAGGCACCCGGCAGTCCTCACCCACCTGGACCTCGACGAGGCCATCCTTGCGGGCCATGATCGCGTTGCGGGTGCACAGACAGCGGTCTTCATACAGTGTGTGGGCTCCAGGATACCTGAGAGACCCTATTGCAGCAAGACCTGCTGCACGCATAGCCTTGAAAGCGCGACGAAGCTCAAGGAAATAAACCCTGATATGGGCGTCTATATCCTTTACCGGGATCTTCGGTCTTACGGTTTCCGCGAAGACCTCTACCGAAGGGCCAGGGAAATGGGCGTGATCTTCATCCGCTATGATCTTGAAGAGCCACCCGAGGCCAAACTGGACGAGGGACAAAACCTCTCGGTGATGGTAATGGACCATGTGCTGGGCCGACCCATCAAGTTATCACCTGACCTCCTGATATTGGCCTCAGCCATCCTGCCGAACGAAAACAAGGGCCTCTTCGAATTGTTCAAGATCCCTGTCAATAATGAGGGATTCCTCATCGAGGCCCACATGAAACTGCGGCCTGTGGACTTTGCCTCAGAAGGTCTCTTCATGGCCGGGCTTGCACATTACCCGAAACCCTTAGACGAGAGTATTGCCCAGGCAAAGGCGGCCGTTGCCAGGAGCATGACAATTCTATCCAGGGAGGCCATCCTGGTGGGCGGCGTTGTGGCCAAGGTAGAGCCGGAGAGGTGTGCGGCATGCCTCACCTGTGTCAGGACTTGTCCCTATGACGCCCCGTATATCTCTCAAGAGGGTCATGCAGTAATCGATCCTGCCGAATGCAGGGGTTGTGGTTCGTGCGTGGCCGAATGCCCTGGTAAGGCCATCAGGCTCCAGCACTTTACAGATGAACAGATTATTGCCAAGGAGGACGCCCTATTTCAGGTGGGCTAGTGAGGAGGAGAGATGACAGATAATTTCGAACCGAGAATCCTTGCCTTCTGCTGCCAGTACTGAGCATATTCGGCAGCGGACCTGGCAGGTTCCATGAGACTCCCTTATCCGAGCAATGTAAAGATCATTCAGCTCCCTTGCTCGGGAAGAGTGGATATATTGCATCTTTTGAGGGCCGTCGAGGACGGTGCCGACGGGGTCTATGTAGCAGGCTGTCTCGAAGGGGAATGCCATTTCCTGACAGGCAACCTCAAGGCAAAGAGAAAGGTCCAATATGTAAAGAAGGTCCTCGAGGAGATCGGTATTGAGCCCGAGCGTGTCGAGATGTTTAACCTCTCTTCGGGCGAAGGCCCGCGATTCGCCGAGATCGCCAGGGAGATGGTGGAAAGGATAAAGGAATTGGGCCCGAGCCCAGTCAAGATGCAAAAAGCCGCATGAAGAGGTGAAACATGATAGTTGCTGATCGAAAACCCCTCAAAGAGATCCTGGAGATGATAGAGGGGTGCAATAAGGTCCTAATACTTGGATGTAAAGGGTGCGTCACGGTGTGTAACGTGGGAGGTAGCAAGGAGGTCGGCATCCTGGCCTCTACCCTAAAGATTGCCCGAACAAAGGACGGCAATTCCCTTGAGGTGGATGAAAAGACCTTGGAAAGGCAGTGTGATCCCGAGTATGTGGACCAGGTCAAGGATATGGTGGGGGACTATGACGCTGTGATTTCCATGGCCTGCGGAGTAGGTCCCCAGTTCTTGTCGGAGCGATATCCCGGCACGCGCTTTTTCCCTGCCGTTAACACATCATTTTTCGGTGGCGCGGTTGAACACGGTGTCTGGGAAGAGAGGTGCGCCGGTTGCGGTGCCTGCGGCATACATAATTTTGGAGGAATGTGCCCCATTGCGCGCTGCTCAAAGAGTCTGCTCAATGGGCCTTGTGGTGGTTCGGCCAATGGTAAATGCGAGATCTCCAAGGACCTACCCTGCATCTGGGACATGATCGTAAGAAAGAAGATGGAAGAGGGCCGCCTTGATGAACTCCTTAAGTTCAGGCCCCCTAAGGTCTGGACCACTGCCAGGGATGGCGGACCTAGAAAGAGCATCAGGGAGGAGCTTGTACAATGACTGAACTGAAATCGGGAAGCAACCTGGAAAAGGTCCTGCAGGCTGGTCATTTTGCCTTTACGGGCGAGTGCGGGCCCCCGAAAGGTGCAAACGTTGAGCACCTCAAAGAGAAGATTTCCCACCTGAAAGGAATGGTTGACGCAGCAAATGTGACCGACAACCAGACGGCGGTGGTAAGGATGTCCAGTTGGGCCGCCTGCACCATAATGTTGCATGAGGGGGTGGAACCCAATTTCCAGATGGTATGCCGGGATCGGAACCGCCTTGCCATCCAGAGCGATATCCTGGGGGCCTATGCCATGGGCATCAGAAACATGCTCTGCCTCTCCGGGGACCATCAACGTTTCGGGAATCATCCGGAGGCCAAGAACGTCTATGACATCGATTCCATGCAACTGATCGCATTGGTCAATCAGATGCGCGACCAGGGCCGGTTTCTGAATGGGGAGGAAATTGACGTACCGCCCAAGCTCTTTATAGGGGCAGCATCAAACCCATTTGCAGACCCCTTTGAATTCCGGGTGTATAGGCTGAAAAAGAAGATCGAGGCAGGTGCCGACTTTATTCAGACCCAATGCATCTATAACATGGATAAGTTCAGGAACTTTATGAAGATGGCCGTGGACATGGGTCTCCATGAGAAATGCTACATCCTGGCGGGAATAACCCCCATGAAGAGTGTCGGTATGGCGCAATACATGGCCAAGATGGTCCCGGGTATGGATGTCCCTGAATCTCTGATCTCGAGGCTGAGGGGTGCAGGTAAGGGAAAGGTGGCAGAAGAGGGGATCAAATTCGCACTTGAGCAGATCGAGGAATTCAAGGGGATGGAAGGGGTGGCCGGCGTTCACCTGATGGCGATCGAATGGGAACATAAGGTCCCAGAGATTGCCGAGAGAGCAGGTCTTATACCTAGACCCATTGTGTGATCCTTTTTGCAGGAAAGAGATCTTCCCAGGTACAAGGTAATCAAGTGCCCGGAGAGGAGCTCGTCTGTTATTGTATGAAGCGCTATAATTTGGCAAAGGTCCCCTGGGACGAATCACAACTGATCTATCATGCCCTCGCGGCCCTGGGACGGGAGGCCCTTGCCCTTGTCTCTCCAGCCAAACCTTACGTGTGTATAGGTTTTCACCAGGACGTGGAGCAAGAGGTAGACGTTGACTACTGCCGGGCAAACCATATTCCGGTCTTTAGACGGGAGGTTGGGGGAGGCGCCGTCTATCTCGACGGGGATCAGCTGTTCTTTCAATTAATCCTGCACAGGGATAACCCTGCGGTTCCCAAGAGGAGAGAGGATTTCTACAGGAAATTCCTCCAGCCCGTCGCCAATGCCTATCAACGGATAGGGATACCTGCCGAATATAAACCTGTCAATGATCTGATCTCCGGGACACGCAAGATATCGGGAACCGGTGCCGGCGAGATTGGCAATTGTATAGTATTCGTGGGAAACATGATCCTGGACTTCGATTACGAAACCATGGCCAGGATCCTCAAGGTACCCGACGAAAAATTCCGTGATAAGGTCCACAAGACCCTCGTAGATAATCTCTCCACCATCCGGCGCGAAATCGGGGAAGATGAGGCAGGCCAGTGGGACGAGACCAGACTGAATGCCCTTATGGCAGAGGAATTCGAAAAGCTTTTGGGGCCCATGGAACCAGCCGATAAGGACCCGGTACTGGAGAAGAAGATCGAGGAACTGAGAGGCCGGATGATCAATGATGACTGGCTCTACCAAAAGGGTAGGCAGATACCTGGACGGGATATTAAGATTCGGGCAGGGATTAAGGTGATACATAAGACCCATAAGGCCCCCGGTGGGCTGATGAGGGGAGACATCGAGCTGAGGGAGGGAAAATTCGGGAGTGTGACCCTGTCTGGGGACTTCTTCTGCTTTCCGGAGAGGGGGGTCGGGAGGTTGGAATCGATGCTGGAGGGAAGGGCAACCCATGAGGCTCGGGCCATATTGGAGGAGTTTTACGGCCGGGGGGACATTGAAACACTGGGGATCGGGATCGATGACTGGATGAAGCTCTTGGAGCTTAAAGGCAGCTTATGAGTGGCCGGAGATATCCCTTCGTTATTTATTTCGCTTTTTTACCAGCTCGATAAACCTCTCAAGGTTCTCCTGGGAGCCAAAGGATTCGTTATAGAATCTCTCGCTCCAGAAGGTGAGGCCGATTCTGAAGATCTTATGTATCAGTTTATCGGCGCTCTCGGCCCCTTCTGACTTGAGCACCTGGTATAGCAACTCCTCGGGCACCTTGATCGGATATATTGCGGTGGCAGAATCGCTTTGGGGCTTTAGATACTCCTGGATGCCCTTGAGGATCCTCAATTTTGCATACTTTTCGATATATTCTTCCTCATCCATAAGCTTTGCCATCCTTATAAATAAAATGGTAGGCTCCAAGAGTACAGAAGTCAATAGAAAGGAGAATCAATATTTTCCTCTAAACCCTTCTCCGATTGTATACTGAATCAGATCAAGATATTCTCATCCCACCCCAACCGGATCAAGTGGATGAGTTCCTCACGGCTATTGCCTAACCCGAAACGGGTATCGGCCACTCCAATATGCCGGGGTGGGGGGCTTATGGGCGTTAACTTTCCGAAGAAGAGGTTACGCTTTGCCTGAATGATCCTGGCGCCGGTGGTATCGGCTGCAACAGGATCAATGCTAACGATCAGACCGCAATAAGGCCATGTGTACTTGGGGTTGAAGTGATGGGGACCCGTCCCATAAAAAAGGGGCGTCAGCATCACAAGGATGTTGACTCTTGTCTTTCCCTTGACGTGGCGAAGC
Organism: uncultured Desulfobacteraceae bacterium; assembly: GCA_964452575.1. Lineage (GTDB taxonomy): Bacteria > Desulfobacterota > DSM-4660 > Desulfatiglandales > Desulfatiglandaceae > CAYVMN01. The sequence goes on from CAYVMN010000027.1 coordinate 20,198, forward strand.
TTCCAGATGGCACCCAGATTCTCGCAGGCATTGCCGTGATAGCTCGATGGATTATCAACGAACATGATATAGTTCTTTATGAGGGTCCCGAGTCCGGACCAGTCATGTGTCCTCATGGGGCGGACATTTATGAGGGCCGTAGACTGCTCGAAGACAGGGTCACGAAGGACCCCCCGATCGTTGACAGAGACGTTTTCCTCCCTGACTCCGGCATCCATAACTCGCCTCCGGATGGCTTCCTCAAGTGGCCTGGGCGTGGGGAGGTGATGCCAGACATTACTTTTGATGCCAACAATATCGGTAGGCCCCACCAGTCTTTTCCAGGCCGTTACAGGATCACTTGTCTCGAAAAGGGCACTTACCGATCGGTCCAGCATAGCCTGTAACACATCCGGTCTCAACTGCCCCCTTTTGTCCAGGACCTCTTTGTCGCGTACCAGTGCAACCTTACTCCCCTTTTGAGTGGCCCTTACAGGACGATTACCCATTAGCGGTAGCCCCATAAGGCCCCCCAATACCATGCACGAGCCGGTACGCATGAAATCGCGCCTTGTAATCACCTTCTCCTCTTCTTTCATGACCTTTGATCTTTCCTGAACCCTGCCAAAAGCCTCTCTGCAAGCTGTTTGCTATCGGAATCCAAGACGATTACCAGAAGCCTCCCATCTCTCCTGGCACCAGACCACTTACGGTTTTCAAGTAAGGCAAGCCCGGTTGATCCCGCATCAGGAAGATAGTTCCTCTCAAATCCTTGAAAGGCCTTCTCTGCCTCTGCGGCATCCGGGTAGAGGACCAGGAGGAGATGCGCAATTTCCTCGCCACGCTGATAAGTGGCAAGGACGGCATCTGTTCGCGGCCCCAGGTTCAAGATATTTCTGTCTGCCAGATAGAAATGGTAGTTGAGCACGGTCTGGTGGTGTAGGTACCTTATACTCCTTGGCCGGAGCCCCTCTGCTGGCAACCTGGATAGTATCCCGGGTTTTGGGCCTTCATCCCTCAGGAGTAAAGCCACAACCCTGGCCAGCTCCCTTACGGCCTTCTCTGCTGCCGGGGTCTCTGCCTCTGAGTATATGGAGCAAAAGAAGCGACCTTTCCAGAATCTGAGCCAGCCAGACCGATAAAGCCCCCCTTGTCCCACTTGCAATGCCTCTCCCTCCTGGTCGTGGGTGAATACCCCGAAGGCATCCTGGGAAGAGCCCATGTCAAAGATGTCGAGCACAATGGCCGGGCCGTCTGGATTGGAGTAACGGCGAGAAAGGCACCGGCGCATATTGTATGCCCTGTAAAGCTCCCCTCCTCCGTTGATATACTCGAAGATCGTCTCAGGGTCAAAAAGGCGGTCATCAGGCTCAGCCCGCCACTCACGTATCTGTTTTGGCAGGGTTGACCTCAGTAAATCAATGGGGTCTGCATACGATTCCTGGACCATAACGAGCGCCAAAAAACTTACTATACACGTACAGAAAAACATTTTGGGGTTATTATTCCCTTCAATGCATAAAGCGCAAAGGAGGACATTCCGCTTGATACTTGAAACTTGGGAATATATCGACATTTCTGAGTCCTATCGAGTTTCCAGTTTCAAATTTCCAGTTTCTCTCAGCTTTAGGACTGCTCCTTCATACTAACTCCTTTGTCAGCCCGCCTGACCCTGGGCAAACAAGGCCTTTAACTTGTCTCTACTTATCTTGAGATAGTCCCTGTCCGGAGAAAAGACCTCCAGAGTGATTGTGGCATCAAAGCCTACCTTTTTGAGTGAATTGATCGCCTTCGGAAAATCAATTGTCCCGGTGCCTATTGGGAGGTGGTTATCCTCTTTTCCGAAGTTGTCGTTTGCGTGTACATGGTCGATGCGATCCGAAAAGGTGTTAATAAAATTAATAAGCCTTTTTCCACCCTTGGCGCCCATGTGCGCGTGCCCGGTATCAAGGGTCAGCTTAAGCGTGGGGAAATGTTCAAATATCTCGACAAAATCCTCCGGATTGACAAGCGAATTAGACCTGGGAAACATATTCTCAATGCAGAGGGTGATCCCGAGCTCTCCTGCCCTTTCCACAATGGCATCCAGGCTCTTGAGGGCATACTGCCTGGCCGTCTCCATCACAAAAATGCCCAGTCCTCCGATGAAGCTGGGATGAAGCACCACCTTGAGTGAATTCAATTCGGCTGCAAGCTCAAGGGATTCGATCACCTCCCTCAGCGAGGCCTCCCTTATGCTTCTTGTAAGATCGGCCGTGGATATAAAAGTGGGCAGGTGACAGACGAGTCCCATATTGGAGCGATCCAGGGTCCTCCATATTTCCTCTTTCTGCCCACGGAGGGTCTCGCAATCAGCCTTGGGCGGGTCCATGGCCAACTCGAGGTAGTCAAAACCCAGCCCTGAAATCGCCTCTATCTCTTTAATCACCGGTCTGACCGGAAAATTCATTGCACCATATAACATGACTCCCACCTCATCGTCGCTTCTAAAACTCAAGAACTGCAATCAGCTCTTAGCGATTAGCTTTTGGCAGAAAAATCGCAAGGAATTACGTCTCTTTCGCCTTGTTTGGGGTTCTTACTTATTGATTCACCCACATGTTATCTTAACTGGCTGCTTTCAGAGGGCTAATAGCTAACGGCTAAGGGCTAATTGCATCTTTTATGTCTTAGAATATACAACATTCCCTGAGCCCGATAAACCAGAAAAGGAGCCTTCTTCCAAATGGTGAGAAAAATTGACCTTTTCACGTTTTCTATACTATACTGATTGCAATATTATTGCCAATCACCAATTTCTTGGCTACCAATATTCATGGCTTCAACCCAATATATGTTAGCTTTCTTTTGGATTAAGAGGTGAAAATGTTTAAGTTTATTCACGCAGCCGATATTCATTTGGACAGTCCGTTGCGCGGGTTATCTCGATATGAATCTGCTCCTGCTAATTCCATTCGAGATGCTTGTAGGCGGGCGTTTGAAAACCTGGTGGACCTTGCCATAGAGGAAGAAGTAGCCTTTGTCCTTTTGGCTGGTGATCTGTATGACGGCGACTGGAAAGACTACAGCACCGGTATATTTCTAAGCAGACAAATGGGACGGTTGGGGCAGCACAACATCCAAGTATTTGCTGTATCTGGAAATCATGACGCAGCAAATCGAATGACCAAATCACTGGATAGCCCATCAAATATGAAGATTTTATCTTCAAAAAAAGTGGAAACAGTCAAATTGGAAGACTTGGGTGTGGCGATTCACGGGCGCAGCTTTGGGACTCAATATGTAGACGAAAACTTGGCTGCGGATTTTTGCTCTGCTGAAAAGGGATTATTCAATATCGGACTTTTGCATACGAGTCTCGACGGTCGTGAAGAACATGCTAATTATGCTCCATGCTCACTGGATGATCTCCGTTCAAAGGGCTACCAATATTGGGCCTTGGGGCATATACACAAACAAGAAATTGTCACAGAAGAACCACACGTGATTTTTCCCGGATGCATTCAGGGTCGCCATATTCGTGAAACCGGTGCAAAGGGCTGTGTTCTTGTCTCAGTCGATGACGGTACAGTTTCCGAAATCGAGAAGATACCACTGGATGTATTGCGATGGTCTCTGTGCGACATTGACTTAACTGACTCTGAGGAGAACCGAGAGGTTCTAGAACGAGTCCGAAAAAGCATCGAACAAGAACGAGCATCAGCTGAAGATCGACCTCTTGCTATGCGTATACGATTGCAGGGAGCAACCAAAATATCGGATGAACTTGCCGCCTACCCTGACAAGCTTGAACAGCAGATAAAGGCTCTTGGTGCCGAGACCGCCGGAGATGACCTATGGATTGAACGAGTAGAGAATGCAACCACCGGTAAGCTCGATTTGGAATCAACATTGGCTGATGACAATCCTATGGGGAGATTACTGAAGGAGATTCTGAATATAACAAATAGCACTGATGACATTGGCGGAATAAAGGACAAAATTGCAGAACTCAGACAAAAGGCACCATCCGAGGCATTTGCCACCGACTCTGTCCTCAACCTGGATGACGAGCAAACCATCATTCGACTTGTTGATGAAGCGAAGCATATGCTGATCGGTAGGTTGTTGACGGTGGGAGGTGCTAAATGAGAATCGACCGTCTTGAACTCCTTGCCTATGGTCCTTTTACGGAGCAATCGTTAGACCTTGCTGATGGTGATTCTGGTTTACATTTAATCTACGGTGACAACGAAGCTGGTAAAAGCACTGCGCTTCGAGCCCTCATCGCTTGGCTATTTGGTATTCCTGCTAGGACCAACGACAATTTTTTGCATTCGAATTCGCAGCTCCGAATCGGAGGTAAACTGAGACTTTCAGATGGTGCAACCATCGAATTTTCAAGAAAAAAGGGTAACAAGGATACATTACTTAAGTACGGTACCAACGAACCGCTGGATGATAGTACCCTGACACCGTTTCTCCCCGCAGGCATTGACGAGAACATTTTTACGAAACTCTGGGGGATTGACCATCGAAGATTGATCGCGGGCGGCCGTGAACTACTGGAGCAGTCAGGCGACCTTGGTCACGCTCTTTTTAGTGCAGCAGTTGGGACTGCAAATCTTCGAGAGGTTTTGACTGCTATGCGAAATAGCGCAGATGAAATTTTCAAACCGCGAGGTTCCAAGGGGATTTTGAACCAAGCAATTGCAAATTATAAGGACGCCCAGAAGAGAATAAAAGATGCGAGCCTGCCGGTTTCTGACTGGAAGAAACTGCAAAAAGATCTATCGGAGACGAATGCGCGCATTGAAAAAGTTGAAAAAGATATTGAAGCGAAAGGCAAAGTGAAAAGTCGCCTGGAACGGGTCAACCGTGTAAAGGGGGCTCTTGCTCAGCGTCGAAAGGTTTTGGAGAAAATTGACGAGTTGGGCCAGGTAGATCTGTTGCCGGAAGATTTCGAGGAAAAGAGAAAAACCGCCTGTGAAAATCTTCAAATGGCTTGTGAGACCAAGGAGCGCTTAGAGGCAAAGCGTCTCCGCTTAAACGAAGAATCAGAATTTTTAAACGTTCGAAACGATCTTCTTGAGAACGAAGAAGCTATCTTGGCGCTTTACAAGGAGCTAGGAGCAGTCGAGAAGACGCTGAAAGACCGACCGCAACAGGATGGTAAGCGACGTTTGTTGCGCAACGAAGCCGAAACATTGCTCAAAAGTGTTCGTCCTGATGTGGCTTTGGACCAAGCCGATGATCTGCGGCCTCTTCTCAATAATAAGAAGAGGATCTCAGGGTTGGCTCAAAAGCACAGCTTACTGGTCCATAGTAAGGAACAAACCGAAGCATCACTTAGGGATATTGAAGACGAACGGAAATCTCTACAAAGCGAAATCGACAACAAGTCGAAGTCTGACCTCGACTCGAAAGAGTTAAAGGCCGCGATTGCAGCCGCTCGTAAAGCGGGTGATGTGGAGGAGCGCTTAGCCGAAGCACAAAAACGGGGTGCTGACGAGAATGAGGCATGCCAAGACGAGCTTGCAAGGTTGGGAAGATTTTCTGGCACGGTCGATTCCGTATTGAAATTATCGCTGCCTGTATCTGAGACATTGGATCAGTTTGAAAAAGAAAACGACGCTTTGTTGGAAGAATCCAAAAACGCAATTCGTAAAAAGAAGGAAATCGAAGAAGAGAAAAAACAAGCAGAACAAGATTTGAAGGAACTATTGCTACGAAGCGATGTACCAACCGTTGGTGACCTGGAGGCATCACGAGATATTAGAAATGGCGGTTGGAAGTTGATCAAACGCAAGTATATCGAACAGACCGATATTGAAAGCGAGCTTTCTGAATACGCCCCAGATGACGATTTGGCGTCCACATACGAAAAAAAGGTCGAGCAAACTGACCACATATCTGATCGTCTACGAATGAATGCCGACCAAGTCGTTAAGCGGGCGGAGCTAGAATTAAAGATAGAAAATCTCCAATTGTGGATTGATGATCTACTGGAAGCCCTCGAGAAAGTGAAAGCAAGACAAGATGATTTTCGGACAAGGTGGTCAGCTATCTGGGAACCATTGAAGATAGAGGCTGGAACTCCTAGAGAGATGAAGCAATGGCTACTGAGGGTGGAGAACCTTGTCGAAAAAATCCAAACGGCAAAAAGCTTCTCGATAAATGAGAAAAATCTTGCTGAAGAGTGCGAGCAACTGAAGCAAACTGTTTCAAATCAAATATCCAGATTCGATTCATCAATAGAGACTCAGGGTATGAGCCTTGAAGCCTTGATCTCGTTGTGTGAACAGCGAGTAGACGAAGAGGAAGCGGTTCGCGAAAGACGACGCCAGATTGAACGTTCACTAAACGAATCCGAAATCCGCCTAAAGAGGACACAGGATGAACGAAAATCAGTCGATACTGAGCTATCAAATTGGTCACAGGAATGGCGTCAAGCCATAGATGGCCTGGGCCTGAAGGCAGATGTTCACCCAGAGCATGCCACCGAAACATTCGATAAGCTGTTGTCTTTCTTTGATAAATTCGACAAGTCTGAAGAGTTGCGCAGACGAATATACGGGATGGATCAGGTTGAGGAGAAATTCGAGAAAAAGGTGTTCGATTTTGCCGACAGCATTGGGTTCAAACGAGATGGACAAGAGGCTTCAACAATTGCCGCCCAATTGAATCGAGATCTGAACTCGGCACGTGAAGCCCGAGCGGGTTTGACCAAAATAGAGGTCCAACTCAAGGAGATAAAACAAGAAGGTGAGAATTCGGATATCACAATTAAAAATGCCACAGAGCAGCTTGCCGCATTGAGGGTGCAAGCCAAGGTTGGAACCGATGAAGACCTCGTCGCGGCTGGTGAGAAATCACGAAATAAACGTCACCTCCAAACGAATCTGGAAATGCTCGAACAAGAGCTCAATCGAAATGGCGATGGCCTGAGTATTGAAGATTTGGAAAAAGAGTCTGAAGAATCGGAGATCGATGCAATTGAGGGTGAGCTCGAAAAAATCTCTAATGGTCTGAAGAAGCTTCAGAACAACCGTGATGACTTACGAGATCATCGACAGACGCTTCAGAATGAAATCAATGGAAAGGATGGCGGCGCCCTAGCTGCGAATGCATCGGAAGAGGCCGAGCAGCACCTCTCCAGCGTAGCTTCAAACGCCGAACAATATCTTCGTCTGCAGATCGCCGCACTCATCCTTGAGCAACGAATTGAAGACTACCGAAAGACAAACCAGGCCCCAGTCTTGGCCAGAGCAGGTGGACTATTCTCCAGGCTTACCTTGGGCTCGTATGCGGGACTCCGTGACGAATTAGATGACTCTGGCAAGCCCGTCTTGCTGGGCGTGCGCCCCGACGACAAAGAGGTTGCTGTCGATGGTATGAGCGATGGTTCACGGGATCAGCTCTACCTCGCCCTACGTCTGGCCACTCTTGAACAACATATGAGCAAGGGTGAACCAATGCCTTTTGTCGTGGACGACATTCTCATTGGCTTTGACGACAACCGTACCCGCGTCTGCTTGGAGGTTTTAGCGGAGTTGGCATCAAGTACCCAAGTACTTGTTTTCACCCATCACAGAAGACTTATTGAACTGGCAGAGGCAATTGACCCGAAAGCGGGGATCTTCATACATGAGATTTAATGGATGAGTGAGCGTAAAAATTAGAAAGCTAACAAAACGCTGCACTGGACGGCTGATCGACGCCGGTGAGCTTTGGGTTATGCACATGAACTATTGCCAAGGATGAAAAAGTACCCCAATTTCAGGGATAAGAAAGTAAGCCATCT
>CAYVMN010000028.1:0-27813 GCA_964452575.1 uncultured Desulfobacteraceae bacterium
GGCGTGCCAGAGGCTGTGAAGAATTTGGGTTACGTCCTTTGGAAAAAAGACCCTCGCGGTCGGTCATGCGACTCATCACTGTTTTCAAAGCAGTAAAGTATTACGATTTCTTGAAAGGAGGCAGAAGATGAAGGCCATTGACATTCACGTCCATTTTTCTACGGCAGAAGGACGTAGGAAGTCGGGATACTATGGTGATGCACTGGAGACCTATTTTAAGACCAAACTGGAGGTCCTTACAGAAGAGGAGATGGCCAAGGTCTATCAGGACCTGGATATCATGGGGGTCCTCCTGCCAACTGATGATGAGTCGGTGTCCGGAATCAGGCCGATCTCTCATGAATATGTGGCCGAGGTGGTGCGGCGCTTTCCGGATACCTTTATCGGCTTTGCGGGAGTGGATCCCTGGAAGGGAAAGGCGGCCATCGAGGAACTGGAGAGGGCAGTCAAGGAATTAGGTCTCAGGGGGGCAAAGTTCCAGCAGGCAGCACAAGAATTTTTCCCAAATGAGCGACGCTTCTATCCGTTGTGGGAGAAGTGCGTGGAGCTCAAGATCCCCGTGCTTTTCCACTGTGGCACCACCGGCCTTGGGGCAGGGATGCCGGGAGGCCTGGGAATCAAACTCAAATATATAGAGCCATTGCCCATCGATGATGTGGCGGCGGATTTTCCGGAACTCACGATTATCTGCGCACATCCGGCCTGGCCCTGGACCGATGTGTCCATCGCAATCGCCATTCACAAGGCCAATGTCTATGTGGACCTCTCAGGTTGGTCACCAAAATATTTTCCTCCACAGCTTACAAGGGATGTCAATAGCCGCTTACAGAATAAGGCCCTCTTTGGGACGGATTATCCGTTCATCAAGCCGGACCGATGGCTTCGAGACTTTGAACAGCTGGATTTGAGGCCCGAGGTCCGGCAGAAGGTGATGCTGGAAAACGCCAAGAGGGTCCTCGGGATGGAATAAGGCCGGGATGAAGAGATTTCTGGAACATGTCCGGGTCCTTGACCTCTCCCGTCTCATCCCAGGGGCGCAGTGCAGTCAGCTCCTGGCAGATCTGGGCGCCCGCGTCCTGAAGGTGGAGGAACCTGTTAGGGGAGATTATATGCGGCAGATTAACCCCCCCGCGTTCGCCGCGTTGAATCGAAACAAGATGAGCATGACCCTCAATTTAAAGCACCCGGGGGGCAAGGAGATCCTCCATCGTTTGGTAAGAGACCATGACGTGTTTTTGGAGACCTTTCGGCCAGGGGTAATGGAGCGGCTGGGGCTGGGCTATGAAAAGCTGAGGGAAATCAACGATCAAATCATCTACTGCTCTCTCAGTGGCTATGGGCAGAATGGCCCCTACCGGCTCAAGAGTGGTCATGATATCAATTACCTGGCCATCTCCGGCATGCTGGGACTGACCGTAGACCAAGGCCAGCCTCCAGTTGCGCTCCCCATACCTCTGGCCGACCTGGCCGGCGGGATAATGGCGAGCCACGCCATCCTGGCCGCACTCCTGGCCAGGAACAGTTCCGGAAGGGGTTGCTATGTGGACGTGGCCATGTTGGATGCAGCCCTCTCTCTGATGTCTGTTAGGCTTGCAGTGGGATTAGGGAAGGGAAAGACCGGCCGGAAGGACCTCATCCGGGGAGGGGCCTATGATGTATATAGGACCAGGGACGATAAATTCATTACCCTTGGAATAATCGAAGACAAGTTCTGGTCGAATCTTTCCCGGGCCATCGGGAGGGATGACATGGTAAGGGACCCCCGCTTTCTGACCGATCAGTTGCGGTCTCAGAACCGGGAGGAGGTCAGGGAGACCCTGGAGCCGATCCTGATGGAAAGGGATCTTGAGGAATGGATAACAATATTTGACCGGGAGGATGTCCCGGCAGCACCTGTAAACCGGCTGGATCGGGTTGAGGCAGATCCCCAGGTGGCGCATCGGAAACTCATGTTTGATTATCCAGCAATATTTCCTGGCCAGGAGGAATTGGAAGACCGCTTGGCCCCCGAAATGGGCAGTCATACCTACCGGGTGCTTGTGGATCTGGGAATCGGGGAAGATGAGATTCGCTCGCTCAGGAGTTCCGGTGTGATCTAAGTGAGGAGGAGCAAATGGATGTGAAGGAGGCCGTGCTGGCCAGGAGGAGCATTCGGGCATTCAGGCCGGAGTCTGTGCCCAGAAAGGACTTGGAGGAGAGACTGGATAGGGGCCTTAACCCCTATGCCCTTATGGATGGAGGAGTTATCTTGCAGACTATTGCGCTCCTTGCTGTTGAACGCGGGCTGGGTACCTGTTTTCTTGCACAGGCGGTCAGGTATCCGGATGTGGTAAGAAGGTACTCGGGCATATCGGCGGACCAGGCCCTGGTCATGGGGATGGCGGCCGGTGTCCCAATTGAGGATCATCCTATCAATCTCTTTAGGAGCGAAAGGGGTAGGCCCGAGGAGTTCTTGCGATTTCTAGAAATCCAATAGGGAGGTATTAACCATGGACCATGGTCTAAAGGGAAAACGCCTGGCCGAGTTTACCTATCTGGTGGAGCGCTGTAAGATCCGGGAGATGTCTGAGGCCATTGGCGACGCCAATCTCCTCTATACCGATCCAGCGACTGCCAGGGCCGAGGGATATGAAGATGTGATTGCGCTGCCGACCTTTGGGACCTGCGTCGGGCTTTGGGGTGGGCCAGGGTTTCGGGATCTCTGCCGAAAACTGGGCGCCAACCCAATCCGGATACTTCATGCTGAACACGAATACCAATACCTCGGCCCTATTTATCCTGGGGACACCCTTCGTGCGACCATCGAGCTGGTGGATGTCTTTACCAAGGAGGGGCGATCGGGAATGATGAAATTCTATGTTGTGGAGACAGCCTGCATGAATCAGGGTAGAGAAAAGGTCCTGATCAGCCAAGCAACCCTCCTTGAGAGGGTCTGAGGAGAACGGGTTATGGCAAAGGTGCGATATTTTGAAGATGTCAAGGTGGGAGATGAGATTCCTCCACTCACTAAGGACCCGGTGACTGAGACACAGCTTGTCAGGTATGCTGGTGCCTCCGGGGACTTCAACCCAATCCATACGGTCCACCGGGTAGGAGAGGAGGCAGGCTTTGGAGGCGTTATTGCCCACGGGCTACTGATCATGGGATTTGTGGGACAGGTCATAACACAATGGATTCCTAATCGCCATCTGAAAAGATTCCATGTGCGTTTTATGGGTGTGACGAGACCCATGGATGTGATCACAGTAACAGGGAAAATCGTTCAGAAGATAGCGGATGAAAACCGAATTGAATGCGAGGTTGAGGCCAGGGACCAGAAAGGGGAACTGAAGGTCAAAGGGTCTTTCGAGGCCGAATTGCCATCAAAGGGCCGCAGTATTGTTGATTGATGATTGACGATTGGAAATTCCAAATTACAAATCACAAATAACAAACAAATCACAATGACCAAAATTCAAAATTCCAAACGAGGATATACCCTTGAAGAATCTAGATCGTAATAATGCAACCTTGAACCTCTCTGAACTTTTGAACCTGTGAACGGTTACCTTGTTTGTAATTTGGTGCTTGTGATTTGGAATTTTCCGTTCGCGTGGATCGTCCATCGCGATGCCTTTGTGCCCTCTGCCTTCTGCCTACCGCTCACTGGCCTCCGGACATCGGACCTTGGGCGTCGGACTTTTGAATGACAAGTATCAAGAAAGCAGCAACCAGCCATGATCTATGAGACTATAATCTGTGAAAAGGCCAAGGGAACGGCCATAGTTACACTCAACAGACCGGAGAGGATGAACGCCTTGAGCCTCCGGCTGAAGGAGGAGGTCTCCAGCTTATTTGATGAGCTGGAGATGGAAGACGAGGTCAAGGTGGTCATATTGACCGGTGGCCAGAAGGCCTTTAGCGCGGGCGCCGATATAAAGGAACGCGCCGAGCTCCAATTGACCCAGACCCAGTTCTATTTTGCCCAACGCAGGAGCCAGGAATTCTACACCCGCATAGAGGAGTTCGAGAAACCGGTCATCGCAGCAATCAGTGGAGTAGCCATTGGAGGAGGTCTTGAACTCGCCCTGGTATGCGACCTCCGCATCGCCTCTGAGACGGCTCGATTCGGGCAACCAGAGGTGAAGATCGGCGTAATGCCCGCTGCAGGCGGGACCCAGAGACTGCCCAGGCTCATTGGAGCTACCAGGGCCAAGGAACTCCTGTTTACCGGTGAGTTCATTGATGCCCGCGATGCCTATCGAATTGGGCTTGTAAATAAGGTAGTCCCAGTGGATCAACTGATGAAAGAGACCATGGCGTTGGCGCAAAAGATAGCCCACAATTCGCCTCTTTCCATAAGGTATGCAAAGAGGGCTGTGAACGTGGGTACGCAGCTCGATATGACCTCTGCCCTGGATTACGAGGCCCAGTGCGCCTCGATCCTCTATGCATCGGAAGACAGGAAGGAGGGCATGAGGGCCTTCAAGGAAAAGAGGGCACCTGTGTTCAAAGGAAGATAGGGAAACTTCGTTATTGAAAGGAAAAACGTGAGAGGTGAATGATGGGCCGGAATATCTATTCAGAGGATCATGAGATCTTTAGATCTAGTTTTAAGAGATATCTGGAGAGCGAGGTGGTACCCCATTTGGAGGAATGGGAAGAGAAGCGGGAGGTGCCCAGGAGCGCCTGGAAAAAAATGGGAGAACAGGGGTTCCTGTGCCCGTGGCTTGAAGAGAAATACGGAGGATCAGAGGCCGATTTTCAGTACTCTGTCATAATGGCCGAAGAGATGAGCCGTGTTCGTGCCATGGGTTTTTCAACATCTCTCCATAGCGATATCGTTGTCCCCTATATACACGAATATGGGACGGAGGAGCAGAAAGAGAGATGGCTTCCAGGGTGCGCCACCGGCCAAATCGTTACCGCCATAGCCATGACAGAGCCGGGGGCAGGGTCAGACCTCCAAGCCATCCGAACAAAGGCCACCAGGAATGGGGAGTCTTATGTGGTAAATGGTCAGAAGACATTTATCTCAAATGGCCGCTGTTGTGATCTGGTGATCGTGGTCTGCAAGACCGACCCAGATGCACAACCCGCCCACAGGGGGATCAGTCTACTGGTGGTGGAGGCTGGAACCCCAGGCTTTATCAAAGGCCAAAAGCTCAAGAAGATGGGACTGGACTTTCAGGACACCTCTGAGCTTTTTTTCGAAGATAGTATGGTTCCCGGCGAAAACCTGATTGGTCAGGAGGGGAGGGGCTTCATGTATCTGATGGAGCAGCTTCAACAGGAGCGGCTTATGGTGGCCATCAGGGTCCAGAGTGCAGCCGAGACTATGCTGGAGCAGACCATCAATTACTGCAAGGAGCGAGAGGCCTTTGGTCGACCGATCAGTCAGTTCCAGCACAACACCTTTAAGATCGTGGAGATGGCGACAGAGGTTGAACTGGGAAGGACATTCCTTGATGACCTGATAGCAGATCACATTGAAGGTAAGGACATTGTGAAGAAGGTCTCCATGGCCAAGTGGTGGATCGCGGAGATGGCAAACAGGTTGGCCTATACCTGCGTACAACTCCATGGAGGTTATGGCTTTATGGAGGAATACCCCATCTGTAAGTGGTATCGCGATATTCGGGCCTCAACCATCTACGCTGGTACAACAGAGATCATGAAAACAGTCATCTCAAAGATGATGGGGCTGTAGTTGAAAATATAGACCCTTGAAAATCTTATCGTGGTCACGTATATCCTCGACAAAGGCTCGTAGGTGTATTGTAATGGAAAAGAGGATGATGAGATGAAAGATGTCGTTGTCATAGGAGGGGGTGCAGGTGGCGTGCCGGCCGCTATCAGGGCTGCCCAGCTCGGAGGCGAGGTAGTTATCATTGAACACAAGAGCTTCGGTGGACTCTGCATGAACAGGGGGTGCGTGCCGTTTGGACATATGATGGTGGCCTCCGCCATACTTGGCGACATGTCCTTTGGGGAGAAGATGGGTCTGTCTGCTAAAGAGATTTCAAGAGATTATTCAGTCCTAAAAAAACGGCAAGACGAGCTTATTGACTTCATGAGATCTGGAGTAACGAGCACTCTCAAGAAGAACAATATTGAAATGATCGAAGGGAAAGGAAAAGTTGCCGGAGAAGGAAGGGTTGAAGTCAATGGAAAGGGTATATCGTGCAGAAAAATCATTTTGGCTACCGGCGCACGATGGGTGGAACCGGACTTTCCAGGAGGAGCTCTCGAAGGAATAGTGAATGCCGACGGCCTTCTGAGCGGAGACAACCTGCCAAAGAAGGCGCTCCTTTTGGGGCGTAGCCCATGGCTCTTGGAGATCGCACAATTTCTTCACAGGTTTGGTACATCGGTGGTGGTGGCGACACCGGATAAGACAATTCTTAGCGATGAGAGCAGGACAATCAGGTCCCGTCTGAGAAAGGTGCTGAGAGAGGAAGGGATAGAGATCAGAAGGGAAACGGGAATTGCAGCCGTCTCCAAAACAAACGGCGGGCTTCTTGTAGAATTAAGGTCAGGAGAAGGTAGCGACGCCTTTAATGTGGATAAGATAATCTATACTGAAAGGGCCGCTTCTTTAAAGGGCCTTGGCCTTACAAGTATCGGCCTTGACGAAAACAGGGAATATTTAGAGGTAAACGACAAGATGGAGACCAGGACCAAGGGTGTTTATGCCATAGGGGATCTGACGGGGCCGCAGTCAAGGCACTATTCCCATTTTGCTTCAGAAGGGGGAATCGTTGCGGCAGAGAACGCTATGGGATTGGATTCCTCTGTCAACCCAAAGGCCTTTACCCGTGTCCTTTTTACCCAGCCGCAGGTGGCCAGTGTGGGGCTAACGGCAATAGAGGCGAAGAAGACGGGCCATGATGTGGTTGTAGGCGCAGCCCCATACGGGATGAACCCTTTTGGCATGCTCATTTCTGAAAACGAAGGCATTGTGGAAGTAGTGGCTGAAAAGAAATACGGGGAGGTCCTCGGGGTACATTTTATTGGGAGCAATGCCTCTGAAATGGCAGGCCAGGCGATTCTGGCCATTCAGCTGGAGGCAACACTGGAGGACCTGTCAAGGGCCCCTTTTCCGCATCCCACGCTAAGCGAATCCCTTTCAGAGGCTGCAAGAGACGCCCTGGGGAGACACATTTACCTCCCGTAGATTTGAGGAGGTGTAACACTTTAGCGCTTTGAAAACACTGGGGAGTAAGATGACGGACCGCGAGGGTCTTTTTTCCAAAGGACGTAATCTAAATTCTTTGCAGCCTCTGGAACGCCCCCTTACCTCTAAATCCAGGTTCTGCCAGGCAGGGGAGGGCCCTTCATAGGGACGTCCTCTTATGGGGCTGTTCTGTAACGGGGTTTAAGACCTCACTGCCGTTCTATGGAATGATGCCGTCCTTTACGTCCTTTGGAAAAAAGACCCTCGCGGTCCTCTGCCTTTCCTTCAAAGCGCTAAAGTGTTACGAGGGGGTCTATTTTGCATCAGGAATCGCGTCCGGGAAAAAGGCCTGCCGCCCCTCGATCTTGTAATTGGCAATAAGCGACTGGCCCCTTGGAGATACCAGCCATCTGGCAAATAGGTCCGCCTGTTTAAATTGTACATAAGGGAACCTCTTTGGATTAAGAGGGATGATTCCATAAGGGTTGAAAAGCCTTGGGTCTCCTTCACAAAGGATTTCCAGATCCAGCCCCTGCTTCCTCCCAAATTTGTATTTCAGGTAGGTTCCCCGATCAGCCAGGGTATATGCCTGTTTCTCCTCGGCGTAGGTCAACGTCTTACCCATTCCTTGACCGATGGAGATGTACCACTCGGCGAGACCACCAGGGTACTGGAAGCTGAGAGAAGTTTTTTTCCCCTTCTTGACAATTTCCGAAGTCTTGGTCTCGAGCGGGAGCCCTGTGGCCTTCCAGAGTGTCTGCTCTTTGGTATGGGTTCCGCTATCATCCCCCCTGGATATAAACTTGGCCTTTGACTCCGCAATCCTTCTCAAGGCCTTGGCCACGTCCCGCGATCCCCGCACTCCCACAAGATCATCTGATGGACCCAGGATGACAAAGTCGTTATGCATTACGCCTAAGCGGTAGGCCCCGTATCCCTGGGCCACAAAGTCGTCTTCCCTTTTCTTGGCGTGCACAAATATGACATCCACGTTTCCGTCCATTCCATCCCGGATAGCAGCCCCTGTCCCTTTGGCGAACACCTTCACGCTGATATCGGTGTCTTTTTTGAATTCAGGAAGTAACACATCCAGGAGCCCTGAGTTCTCAGTGCTGGTCGTAGTGGCCATCTTAATGGTATTTGATTCAGCCATTGCAGGAATGTGGTCAAAAAGATTAGCAACAAGAACAAGAATAATAAGGCCGAATCGCATAATGCCTTGCGTGATATTCATCTCCGCCTCCCTCCTCTATCAAAGCACCAATTCGCAGCGTGTTAGAACAACATCCTCGTGGTCCATTTTTGTATCCTCCACGGTGATTTCGTCACCAAATTTCATATGATAGTAATTCAACATGAATCTTACCATTGAGACCGGATACCAGTTAATTCCTAAGGAGAATCCTGTCGCTTTATTTGTGTACTTGGTAGGGTCAACAAATCCCTGGTCAAGAAGCCCCTGGTCTCCCTTCACAAACTCGAACCTGACCCCAATCTGCCATGCACCCCATCCGGGCCCCCCTATCCTGAAGGGCCTCAGCGGCACAATTCGCCCTGGTTTGCCTTTCTTAAAAACAAACTTCTCACCGGTCAGGCAATGGGAAAGGGTAATATAGCCACCCGATATGCTGTAATCACTCTTCAGGTCACCGTACCTCAGGCCTTCTAAGTTGACCATCATATACTCGCCCTGCAGTTTCGTCGAACCCCAATCCCAATAGAGCTCCAGCCCCCCCCTGGTCCTTCTGCCGCTTTGCACTGTACTATTGTTCATTGCCATATATGTGGTCCCGCCGGCCGTCTTCCATTTTCCCGAATTCCACCACTGGCTTGCGGTCAAATCCTCGTTTCCATAGGTGAATGAACCGCCTAGGCGGAGGCCTTCTAAGGCCTTGAGCCCAGATCTTAAGAAAGGAGCGATCACAACTCTACCGGCAAGGTCCTTGCCGTCGTCTACATCGGCTGCATTCTTTTTATAGCCGTCAAAGAGCCCTATTTGATAATAGAACAAATCATCACCGATATCCCCATGGAACATCATTCCTATGTCCCGGGAGGGAGCTATTTTATTTGCGATCGAGCGTTCTATAAAGTCAATCCAGTTGTCTGAGTGCATCTCCTCCATAGAATAGGGAACCTTGAATTGACCGAAGAGAAATTGTGCTGGCCGGAAATATTGCACATTCATAAACCCATCATTCAGTTTGGGGCTACCGGCAAATTCCCCTTCAATCCTAAAACTATAATACTTAAATAGCCTTCCAGCGAGGGCCAGCCTCGCCCTACGGACAAAAAAGGAATCGTGGTTGGGGTTATCACCCAGATAGGCCTTGAAATCCCCTTGAAAACGTCCACGAAGCCTTATAATTGATTCTTTATCCTCGGTCTCGAGATAAAAGCCATTCTTGAACCCTGCAGCTACCTTTGGCTTTTTTCCTTCCTCTTTTTTCTTTTTCAGTTCTTTTTCTTTTGCAAGCCTTTCTTTCTCAGCGGATTCTTCTTCCTTGGCTTGCTTGAGGAGGTCTTCATACTGCTCTTTGGTAATGATGTTCTTTTCGATCAGGATCTCCAGGATCCTCTCGTTTACCGGCTTCTTTTTCTCTTCCTGGGCAGCAATCATCCCTGGCCAAATGAGAGTAACGATCATGAACGAAATAATGAGATTAAGCAGCTTTGCCATCATTTCCTCCTTTGTCGAAAAGTTTGATATTGATAGATTCGCAAAAAGCCATACACAGCACTTTAGGTCAATCCGGTGAAACCTGTGCGAGCGAAGGCGGGGAACAGCAATCCCGGGATCCGGCCTATAGAACGGGACTGAACTCCCGTCCCCTGCCCTCGCGAGGGCAGGCCCTGGAGGAGAGACGGTCTAGGAGGCTTCTTACGAGTCCATGAATTTTGCGATAGAGTTGATTTTCTTACTATGCGCCTTATAGTTCATATTAGATAATTTTGTCAATTATTTTTTTCAAGAAATCTCATTTTACTACTAATAAACCTCATAATGACTTATATAAACCAATAATAACAGAAATAAGCGAGCGTTAAGCGGTCAGGAATTTTTCTGCTCCGATCTGGCTCTCAATCGTCCGCCTCCACAGGATTGAAGATGGACTACTGCACATCGAGAATGTGGACGTTCTCGACGGCACACCACTTCTGCACATTAAGCCGTACGTGCCAGAATTTGATGCTCAAACAGGCCTTTGGACAGGCTGGCTTGAAGAAGCAAGAAGGACTGTGTCGCACCGTAAGTCCGATGATCGATTCAGATAAGTTCGCGAACAAGTCCATGCATGGAAAACAACAGGCCAAGAAGGTGCTGTTGGAAAGCGCGGAATATCGCAACACCCTTGAAAACATGGGGGAGTGCTGTTATGAGGTTGACTTGGCTGAAGGGCAGGGGATCATCGTTCGTCCTTGACCTTCATGCCCGGTTTCCCTATACTCCTCATAAAATGTAGCTGGTAGCTGGCCGAAAGTATCGAACATCGCTACAATTCTATCAAGTACTCAACTTTGAGGGGTGTGACAAAATGAGAGTAAGTGCTTTTACTATTTCAGGTTTCCTTATTGCGTTCTTGTTTGCAGGAGGAGGGCCCTCTTTGGCTGAGGATGATGCAATCGGATACGTCAGAAAAGTCGAAAGGCCTGCATTCGTGGTGAGACAGGGGAGGAACCGAATCGCTGATATAGGTCATCCAGTATACATGAACGACCTGCTGAAAACAGGGGAGACTGGCGCTATGGGGATTACCTTCAAAGACAACACCATGATTTCGATCGGGCCAGATACCGAGTTTGTGGTAGATGAGTTTGTGTATCAGCCGCGGGAAAAGGCCCTTTCATTCACTTCCAGGATGACACGCGGGACATTGCATTTTGTGTCCGGAACAATTGCCAAACTTGCTCCCAAGTCAGTGTCAGTAAAAACACCGCCGGGAACTATTGGCATTCGGGGAACTCGCTTTCTTGTCAAGATTGAGGCGGATCAGCAATGAGATTCGAGGTCTCGAGCCTCTTTTCGGCTCTGATTACACTTCTGATCCTTCTGGCTGGTTGCGGTGGACTGCCTAAGAACTATGTGGTTCTGCTTAAAGATCTTGACGGAACCACCGGGGCGGTGACCGTTACCAACCCCTCCGGAAGCCGGGTGCTCGACAAGGCGGGTTTCGCTACAGGTATGGACAAAAAGGAAGAACCTCCAAGTGAACCTTTCCCAATGGGTGAAGAAGAGATCCGGAAGGTGTTTGGCAAGGCGCTTGACGCCAGCCCGGAGCCGCCTATCTCATTTATCCTATATTTTAAGCTAGACAAGACAGATCTAACACCGGATTCAGAAAAGCAGCTCCCGGAGGTTATTTCGGCCATTTTGCAACGAAAGGCTCCAAATATATCAGTCATTGGTCACACTGACCGGTCCGGCGATGAGGAATACAACTACCGCCTTGCCTTAAGGCGTGCAGAGGCAATCCGGGACATTCTTGTGGGGGCCGGTTTTGATCCAAAGACCATTGAGGTGACCTCCCACGGAGAAAACAACCCGTTGGTAGAAACGGCCGATGGAGTCATCGAGCTAAGGAACCGTCGCGTCGAGGTAACGGTTCGTTGAGAACTGTAACCTGTCTGGCTTCTCTTGATACCATTCCTTGCTTTTCTCACTTCTCGCTCAGGACCATGATAGTACCTTTCTCACCGTGCTGAAGGCGTTTCAGATGAAAGGCGATAAGTGGATCGTCGGGGTAGTCCCTGGCAAGGGCTGCAAATGCTTCTAGTGCTCCCGGGTCTTCGCGCTCTAATAAAGAGAACGCCTCCAGATAGGCAGTAGTGGCGGGGGACTGGGCCTTCTCATGTGTAAGGGGTTCGAATGCCTCAATACCTTGAGATTTCCCTTTAAGCACAAGGGTTCCCACTGGCCGACCAATAAAGTTTGGGCATTTGGCCACAGTTGCCCCACTGACACAGATATGAGTTCCCAGATACCTGTTAGCGCCCTCAAGGCGGGCAGTTGTATTAATGGGGTCCCCGAGGGCACGGTAGTCGAACATTGTCTTACCTCCAAAATTACCGACCATAACAACGCCGGTGTGAACGCCGATACGAGTTTCACCGAAGCTCATACCTTGAGCCTGTTTCTCCTTTCCAAAACCACGCGCAAATGCATCCATCTCGAGGGCACACGCAACCGCCCGGGCAGCATGATCAGGCTGGGTTACCGGGGCGGAGAACATGACGGCAACGGCGTCTCCCACAATCCTGTCCAGCGTGCCATCATGAGCAAAAGCGATCTTTATCATTTCGTCAAGGTAGGTATTGAGCAGAGACACGACCTCTGACGGTTTATATTTCTCCATAATAGATGTGAACCCGGCCAGATCGGTTAACACGAAGGAGCACTCCCGATTTTCTCCGCCAAGCTCTAGCTGGCCTGGGTTCTCTATGAGATGGCGAACCAGGTTGGGTGACACATAGGTGGAGAAAGCGGAACGGATCCAACGCCTCTCACGTTCTGTCACGAGGTGACGCGGGATAGACCATGCAAGGAACATCACCACAAAGGAGACCGACGGGTAAAGGGGGTCGAGGAACAGCTTGATTTGAGTGAACGCATACCAAGCTGCCAAGAGGGTTATCCCCAATACAGCAGCGCTGATGAGTGCCGACCACAGAATGTTGAGCCGTGAGGCCATTGATACAAGGATCCCCCACATCATGATCAGATAGAGGGTAGTGGCTGCTTTCGACCAGTCGGGACTTAATAGATAAGTTCCCTGAATCAGCTGTTCTGCGAGCTGGGTCTGGATTTCGACTCCTGGAATTATGCCGCCCAGGGGAGTGAAATGGAGGTCCTGAAGGCCTTTAGCAGATGTACCCACAAAGACAATGTGGCCAGCCAGCGACTCAGGTGCCACTTCACCCTCCAGGATTTTCCAGGAAGGGATGTACCTTTCCGGCAGCGACTTGGAAAAATGGAGCCAGATCTCTCCGTGTTGATCGGTCGCAACCTGAAGTGATCCGATGCGGATGCCTGCTATACCGGTATGGCCGCCGAACCGTCCTTGTCCGCTGGCCCCCGAGGATTTGATCACGAAATTGCGGACCTGCTGGGCGACGCGTAGCGCCTCTGCGGCAAGGGATGGATATAGCTTATCAATCATCCTCAATACAAGAGGGACGTGCCGGATCACTCCGTCATAATCAGGAATAAAATTAAAGGCGCCATTTCCGTCCGCCTTTTCCTCAAAAGCCTGCAAGTTGGTTATGGCGCCCTTAAAGATAGAGAGGAACTGTCTCGGATCATCCCCAGCAATTACGAAACGTGCCTTAAGGGCGGGCCGACTGTCCGATGGGCCTTCCCTCTTCACGGAAAAGCCGGTCACCACCGATCCTCCGCCGATGGCGGTCGCAAAGAGCTGGTCATGGTCTGGCAACCTCCTTACCAAATCTGCCACTCCAGGCTCGTCAGGCCAGTTTCGTGCGAGTGCGGTAGGAGAAGTGCGATCGGGCTCAGCAAAAACCATATCGAAGACTATGGCCGCTGTCTTCATGGCTCTAAGTCGCTCAACTAGTTCTGCCATCCTGCTTCGAGGCCATGGCCATTGGCCATATTTTGCCAAGCTCGCTTCATCTATATCGATGATACAAACCGGCGCAGGCTGATACGCCCTGGGAGTCCACCGCTGAAAGGTGTCAAAGGCTGCATTACGCAAAACAACGATAAAAGGCGGTTCGGAGATTACCGCTGCAATCGCAGCGACCAGTACAGCCAGTGATAAGAAAAAAGATAGGTAACGCATAAAAGGAGGCCCTTGACAACAAGAAGGTAGAAAGTCTATTTATGAACCAGGTGTCATGATTTTAAGCCGCCACCCGCCTCACTCTTATTCCTTCCTTTGCAGTAGGACCAGGGAATGAACAGCCAAATATTCGAGAAGATATTCGATCTAAAGGATAAGGTAGCCATCATTTATCTTCTTCATGAAACCCCTTTTGGCTATCGGCTTTCTGAAATTGCTTTAGTTGCCTCCGCTTTTCTGTGAGCTGATCAGCAATGAGCCGGTAGACCACATAATACTTGTAAATATTACTGACATATTGCACTGTTTCACGTCCGATCCTCTTTGCCGCCACCGCTTCCACATTCTGAAACCAGGTACCAGGATCAAGCCCTATTTTGGACACCTCTTTTCGGAGTTGTTCGATCCGAGCCGGACCGGCATTGTAAGATGCAGCCGTAAAAATGAGTTTGTTTAAGGTATCAATATCCTCATTTTTAAAGTAATTCCTATATATCCACCAGAGGTATTTCGAGCCTGCATGGATATTGTTCCCTATTTCTTCAATATTGGGGATATTAATAGGGTCCCCGGCGGCGGTACTTGGCAAGAGCTGCATTACGCCAATCGCACCGTCCGGACTGCGTTTGCTTTGATCTATTCGAGACTCCTGGTAAGCAACCGCCGCAATTGCCAGCCAATCAATGTTGTATCTCTTACCATATTCCTTGAAATAGCTGGAGGCAGTGCTGAAACGTCCCAAGTCTTCATCCGACATACAATTTCGGACCCATTTAGTGTTTTGGAGGTAGCGTTTGAACATGATGTTTCCGAACAGAGTGTCTTTCTTGTGGCCTTCTACAAACTGGTTGATGGCTTCCTTAAGTTTGGGGCTGTTTTTGCGGATCATCCATGCTATCTCATCGCCCCTCTTTAATGCAATCTGAGGATAGAGGGTAATCTCTTTGAAAATCTGGGACCAAAATTTCGCAAGATAATTGTCTACCACGGTCATTGGAATCAGCCCGGCATTCACCATCTCCAGTATATCTTCGTCCTCCAGGTACTCACTGACCGGTTTCACAACGACCTGTGGCTTCTTCTTTTTTTTGAGTGCTTCGTTTAGGCGGAAAAGGCTTTCGTAATAACTGCTCGATCGTCTCACATAGATCTCTTTCCCCGAAAGGTCTTCAAGGCTTGACAGGTGGGGTGAACCTGGTCCGGCAACAACTATTTCATCCACGCCCTCAATTACCGGATCTGCGAAATCAACAACTCTCTTCCGCTCAGGGGTAACGGTGAGAGCGGCAGCAGCGATGTCTCCCCGACCTTCAATCAGGGCGGGTATGAGCTGGTCGCGCTTAACCGGTATGACGATCACGTGAACTTTGAGGTGTTTCCGCTTGAGGTCCGTGTTTATGTGTTTCTCAAATGCCTTCAAGGCCTCATATGTGACCCCTCGCCTCTCAAAGCCGTCAAAAAAGTAATTGGTTTTGCTAAACGTTACCAAAACGCGAATAAACTCTCGTTTCACCATTCCGTCAAAATTACCGGTCCATTTTCGATCCAGCATCAAGGTCTTCTCAATCGAGGCTTCGTCAGTGGACGCCCTGGCAGGACCTGCTGAAATAATCAGGAATTGTACGAGAAAAATGATAAGGCAGATCCCATGTCTTTTTATCAAAAGGGGCATTAGGAGGAATCCAATTCGATTAAGCACCGACCACTTTGCATTTTTTAGGGTAATATTGGCATCATCTTTCATCTGGAGCTACCTCATTTTACATGAAATTTTCCAACTTTGTAAATCCTAAAAGCATAGGAATTGTTATTTTGATCGATGAGTAGATGGTTAATGTCCAACCGATAACCAAACGAGCGGTGGAGATAACAAAGGCAGGGTCATGACTAACCCTGAACAATATTGTAGAGGGTTAAAAAATCATCTACAAAAATGTAAACTTTGGGGTGTGCTCAAGTAATTAGCGTGCCGGTAACCCATTGGTTTTTAAAAGAAAAATATCCAACGCAATGGCATAGTATTTGCGAGCATAAAACCAGGAGTAACAGATCTCCCAAACCAAATAACCCGCTCGGGTCAATAGATATTGTTGTCTGATTGCCCCGGGGAATCCAAAGGAGGTGTATCATGTCACACAATTGGGGACCACATTATATCGTTCCTACAGAGGTATTTGAAAAATATTCTGGTATGGTTCTTCTTCGGGAGGAATTTGACGATGACCTCTTGCATAAGGAATTAAGAGAGCTGGCCATATCAGGGCATGTCACTCGGGTAACCAATCCATGGTATTATCGCAAGAAGAATGGGGGGAGCTGGATTAAGATAGGTGAATCTAGTGAAAAAGAAAGGAATTTTGCAGTTAAGTGGGACACAACTAAATTGGAAAACGGTCAATATGAGATAATGGGATTGATGCATGTCTTTGTGAAAGAAAGGCGTGAGGAAAAAGGGATAGCACGACAAAATGTCGTAGAGGTTATTGTTGAGAATTGAACTAGTTTACCTCGATGTTGCAAAGGCCTCTGGCCCTTGTCAGATAACAGGCACTCGGTTCAACATCGGGGTAGACCCTGTATTTTACCAAGTGCGAACTCCTGAAATATCATCAATAAAACCCCCGCCTTCCTTCGAGTCGCCGGTGACTCTTTAGCAATACGGTTTATCGTGTCTGCAATAGGAACCCTACCTCAACAGCAAATCAGAGACAAGGGACCGATTATCGACGGCCAGCCATTTTTTCACTGAGGTTTTTGTCGCTAAGAGATACTATCCGGGCTAGATTCTGAACAAGGCTACAATACAAATTTGTCCTTTTGATCTAAAAATATTACAAAACTGTATCAGGTAAAACATCACTTAAAATCCCGATAACCACCTGTTATACTGTAAAAAAAACCACTTAAGGCTGATGGCATGGAACTTGCGGAAAGCTTCTCGACGAAAAAGGCCTGGGAGGTAAAGAGACATGAACACAGGAGACACAGCCTTCGTCTTGACATCGGCAGCCCTGGTCATGCTTATGACACCGGGACTCGCCTTGTTTTATGGCGGAATGGTACGTAACAAGAACGTTTTGGGAACCATAATGCAAAGCTTTATCATTCTGGGAATTGTAACCTTAGAATGGGTCCTTTGGGGATATTCCCTCTCGTTCGGGCCGGACCACGGCGGTATCATTGGCGGCCTAGGATGGTTTGGTCTGAAAGGTGTGGGTATGACCCCAAGCCCATATTACGGCAGTACCATCCCACATTTGGCCTTTATGATATTCCAGTGCATGTTTGCCATAATTACAGCGGCACTGATCACAGGGGCCTTTGCAGAGCGCATGAAATTCAGTGCTTTTCTTGTTTTTACGCTTTTGTGGACGACTCTTGTCTACAATCCTTTAGCTCACTGGGTGTGGGGAGCGGGCGGGTGGATAGGCCGCATAGGGGGACTTGATTTTGCAGGTGGGACGGTGGTGCACATCAGTTCAGGAATCTCGGCGCTTGCTGCTGCCCTGGTCGTAGGAAAACGGATCGGTTACGGGAGCACTGCGTATATACCCCACAATGTTCCTATGACGATCACCGGTGCTGCAATCCTCTGGTTTGGGTGGTTTGGGTTTAATGCAGGCAGCGCCCTTGCGCGCAATGGCCTGGCAGCAAGTGCCTTCGTTGTCACACATATTGCCTCCGCAATTGCGGCACTATCCTGGATAATTATGGAATGGATTCACAGAGGAAAGCCGACTATTCTTGGCGCTGCCAGCGGCGCTGTGGCCGGTCTGGTAGCCATCACGCCAGCCTCAGGATTTGTGGGACCTGTTTCTTCAATTGTTATTGGAGGTTTAGCAGGCATCATCTGCTATGGTGGGGTATTGCTAAAGGCTAGGTTGGGGTACGATGATTCTTTGGACGTAGTAGGTATTCACGGCTTTGGGGGTGCCTGGGGTGCCTTGGCCACAGGTCTTTTTGCGAGCACTATGGTCAATCCGAATGGCGCCAACGGCCTTTTTTTTGGCAGGCCAGTTCAACTCTGGACACAGTTTGTCTCAGTGGTGGCAACTATGGCCTTTGCGTTTTTCATGACCTTGATCATTCTTAAGGTCGTTGATCTGATCATCGGCCTAAGGCTAAGCGAGGAAGAGGAAGTGAGGGGTATGGATACAAGTCTTCACAATGAAACAGGATATACCCCTTAGGGTATAAGATTGGAGGAATCGAGACGATGAAAAAGATAGAAGCCATTATCAAGCCTTTTAAGTTGGATGATGTCAAGACCGGGCTATCAAATATGGGAGTCAAAGGGCTTACGGTCAGCGAAGTCAGGGGCTTCGGTCGTCAGCGGGGGCACAAGGAGGTGTATCGAGGGGCAGAGTACCAGGTTGACTTTGTCTCCAAGATCAAAATCGAGGTGGTGATGGAATCGGACCTGGTGTCCGAAGCGGTAAGAGTTATTCAGGAGAAGGCCCGGACCGGGCAGATCGGGGATGGTAAGATCTTTATTTTCCCTGTGGAGGAAGTGATCCGGATACGGACAGGTGAAACCGGAAAAGAGGCCATATAATTGGAAACTTGAAACAATGACATCTGCCTTTGAAGAACTAAAGGAATCCAGGAACCATTTAATTTCCCTCTTCTCAGAGTCCAAGGCAACATATTCCTTTCAAGAGAACCACACGGAGATTATGGACCAATATTTCCGGGGTCGCCTTGAGGATAGCAGTGCCGGACACCGGCTGTTCAAGGAGAAGGTTCCCTTTGCCTTTTTGGCCGTAGGGGGCTACGGGAGGATGGAACTATCTCTTTATTCGGACGTTGATGTCCTGATTTTGTTCGGCCCAAAGATACCATCTTTGGCCAAGGATCTGGCAGAAGAGGCCTTCTACCCTTTGTGGGATCTTGGCCTTCAGCTCGGGTACGCAACACGCACCGTTAAAGATTGCATAAGGCTTTGCAGAGAAGACTTCGAAGTCCTTACCTCCATGATGGATTCCCGCTTTATATGTGGTGATTCGCCCCTTTACCTGCATTTCATGGAGAAGCTTCAGGAAAAAGTCATTCCCAAAAGAGCGGTAGCCTTTTGCAGGTGGCTGGAAGACCTCCATGAGATCCGTATGGAGACCTTTGGGGATGCGAGCAATCTCCTTGAACCTGATCTCAAAGAGGGCATTGGTGGACTGCGGGACTACCATCATATTCTGTGGGTAGCTAATGCCCTTTTTCACCTGAGAGCACCTAGAGATTTGGAGTATTTGGGTAAACTTTCTCACAAAGAATACAAGGAGCTGAGGGAACACCTGAACTTCATCTGGCTCGCCCGAAATTACCTGCATGAATTATCCGGTAGGAAGAATGATCGTTTAGGCTTCGAATATCAGGAGCAGATTGCCCAGAGGCTTGACTTTCAAGATCAAGATGACTTCCTGGCTGTGGAGCAGTTCATGGGACGTCTTCACAATTCTATGGCGTCAATAAAGTCCCTAAACCGTTCTTTTGTCAAAACCCACTTTCTTAAGGGGAGGGGCGACAAAAAGGACTACCAGGTATCAGATGTTACTGGAGAGCTACATATTCACAACGGGGAAATAGAGTTCAATTCAGCCACTGCCATTGTTTCAAATCCTCTCCTTTTGATGACTATATTTGAAGAGAGTTCCCGCTCAGGCTGTCCCCTATCCATGGAAGCGAGGAGATTAGTGCGGGAATTTATCTTTCTCGTGGATGATAGATTCATAAGATCAGAAGAGGCGGGCAAAGGCTTTCTCAACACAATCAATGGCCAAAACACGTTTGAGACCTTAAACCAAATGCATGAGATCGGATTCCTGGAGACATATATCCCTGAATTTGGGCGAATCAAGGACCGTGTCCAGTATGACGCCTATCACATATACCCGGTTGGAAGGCATTCCCTGGAAACGGTTAGGCATCTCAAGAATCTTAACAATCAGAAAGAGATTTTGCTGTTAGATGTCTTTTCGGAGCTGCCAAAACGCGAACCGCTTTTCTTGGGAGGGCTGTTTCACGACATCGGCAAGATCGGCAAAGATCATGCTCGAAAAGGGGAGGCCATAACATGCAATATCCTTGGCCGGTGGGGTTACGACAAGAACGGATCGGAAGACGTCCTCTTTTTGGTGAGGCATCATCTTCTTCTTGTTGAGACCGCAGCACGCAGGGACCTGAATGACGAAAAAGCGGTGGTTCAATGCGCCCGCACTGTGGGAGATATTTCACGTCTCAAGATGCTCTACCTGTTGACCTGGGCGGATTCCATGGCGACAGGCCCCAGGGCCTGGAATGATTGGATTGCGAGCCTCGTCAGAGAGCTTTTTTTTAAGATCCTGCATATTCTTGAAAAGGGTGAATTGGCAAGCTTGGATGCTTCCGAAAGGGTCAGGATGACGATCTCCGGGGTTCGCCAGGAAGTCTCTCAGCAAAAGAAGAGCTTAGACGCGGATGGCTTTTTTGAAGTGATGCCTCCAAGGTACCTATTGACCTGTAAGCCCAGAGACATCGTCCGCCATATCGAAATCGCCCAAGGCCTGAGGCAGCAAATAGACAACCATGAACCATCCCCCTTCTGCTTTGAGGTAAAGGAAAACGAGTTAGAGAGTTGCTGCGAGATAACATTTTTGGCAAAGGACAGGCCTGGACTCTTTTCGGACGTTACCGGCGTCTTGGCCCTTAACAACATTAATATTCTCTCTGCCGATATTTACACCTGGAGGGATGGAACCGCCGTAGATATTTTTATGGTAACGAACCCCCTTGACCGTATCAATCCGCACAGGAACTGGCAGAAGGTGAAAGAAGACTTGAAACGTACTTTCACAGGCAAGCTGTCCCTAGCCTATCGCCTTGGCCGGAAAGGAGAGCCATCCATTCTTTTAAACGGCAAAAAACCCTCCAGACCACCACGGGTCATTGTAGATAACAGATCCTCTGATTTTTTTACGCTTATTGAGGTATTTGCAGATGACCGGGTTGGTCTCTTATATATTATAACCAGAACCCTATTTGATCTCCGCTTGGATATCCGGATCGCAAAGATTGCTACTAAAGGGGATCAAATCGCGGACATCTTTTACGTGCACGACCTTGAAGGGCAGAAGGTTGAAAACGAAGAACACCTAAGGGAGATTGAAGAGGCATTACGTTATGAACTGAACCAGTGACGGAATACAGATCTGTTTGGGCGATGGGTATAGGGAAGTGATTCTATTCTCCCGAGATAGCCGCTAAGAAACGACTCTGCATAGCTGTGTATACTAGGGATGTAAGTATTGGCCTCCTCCAAGATCTTTATTTTCAGGCGTTCTCCTCCCATATCGTCAATTTCTTCCCGACCGGTTTCAAACCATTCAAAGATCATATCTTGGGTGACCTCAAAATGAAACTGGAAGCCATAGCTCATTTCATCGATCCTCATGGCCTGGTTGACATAATTCTCTGAACTGGCGATTCGTATCGCTCCCTCTGGCAGTTCAAATGTGTCCCCGTGCCACTGAAAGATGACAAGTTCTCCCGGCAGGAATTTCAATAGAGGGTCTTTCCTCCCTTCCTCAGTCATTCGAACCGAATACCATCCAATCTCCTTTTTGTGCCCTCTGTGGACCTTGGCTCCCATTGCCTTGGCCATTAACTGGGCCCCCAAGCAGAATCCAAGCACCGGCAATCCCTTTTGGATAGCTTCGGCAATTGTTTCTGTCTCTTCTCTCAGAAACGAGTAGATCGCTTCTTCATAGACATTCATGGGGCCGCCCATGACTACAAGCAGTGAACAGCTTTTCCAATCCGATGGAATCGGCTCCCCACGGTAGAGAAGAATCGTCTCCTGGGTCCATTCTCTGGCCCTCAGGGCAGCATCGATAACGCCTGGCCCTTCACCCGGCGCATTCTGAAGTATCAGCGCCTTTTGTTTCATCTGTAATTACCTCAGCATAAGGTCTTCCTGGGAGCCCAAAATAGTGGGATGCAAGGGAGGCCCTTTTACCTAGAAAGACAAAGACAATGTAACGCCCCCGAACAGATGGCTAGCTTTGTTGCTTGGACTATCTGTTTTCAACATATTCTTCGCATCACTGGAAAGGGGAAAAGAATAAGCAATTAATGGTGTGCAGGTAAAGTACTTGGCAAACGGTATGTTAAGACTTGCTGAAACTACCCCATCGTGAAAAGCACTGTAGTTATTTCCGACTTGCTCTTCTCCGTCTGCCGTAACGGTGTATCGGCTGTTGATAATATAGTACCCTGCCGAGGCTGCGAGGTCCAGACTGATTTTCCTGGGCAGTTGAAACGAATGTGAGATCCCGAGGTTGAAGTACCACGAATCGACCTTTGTTATGTCTTTGTAAACACTGAAGGTCGGTGCAAGTAGGATGTCCCCCCCGATGTTCAGGTAAAATTCCTGTTGGTCATCTAACCCGTCCAGGGCATAGTAGATATAACCAGCGCCTAAGTTAAGGGGTCCAAAACTCCTTTCGTAAGATACGGTAAAGTCGGTTTCGTTCCAGTTGGCCTTATCGATATTGAACTGGTTCGTGTCTAAGTTGCCCCATAGATTCATGCTGAACCCTTTGTATCCTATAGTTGCGGATGGTTGGATCACAAGACTGTCTTTACTCAATTGCCACCCACGCCAGATGTATAGGCTGTAGAAGCCCAGACCAGCAGAGGCAAATGGCCTGTCTTCTTCCGTCACCTGAGGCTCCTGAACCCCTTCTTCCCCCACAATATCTCTTTTCATCTGAGGCGTCGTGGTGTCCTTCTTGTCTTCAATGCCCTTTGTCACCTTGGGCACTTCAGCTCCTTCCTCCCCAACCATGCTTTCCGGGTACCCTAATGTGTAGTTTAACAAAATAATCATTATAACGCACATCATGATTCTGACTTTCATGTTTGTCTCCTCTCCTCTACATAACATCCAACCGTGACAGAATTCATCGAAATATCGACAACTAGCGATTATAACAACTTACTGTTGCGCGTAGGAAGACACTTCGAAGTCAGGATAAGCATTGCACCTCACAAACGAGCCTGCCTTGAGGCCCTCAGGTATTGTTTTCGTTTCCAGGGAAATTCTTAGAGGTCTTCAGCAAACGCCATGCCAGAAAAGGTGTGCAGGGCTGGTGAACTTTAATGGGTTGAAATGATGAAGGATTCGCCTAAAGGGCTAAAGGAGAGAGATTCAAGAAAAAGACAGAAATGAAATAGAAATAATCATTTAAAACATTATTGTTATACAAATAAGAAAAAATGACGATTTTGTATGCAATTGGTTGTTGCCATTTTTCCGCTTTGAATACAGGGAGTGATAGGGCTGCCAGTATTCAAGCCCTGTCTTTTTAGGCAGGATAGAGGCATCAGGATCGATCCTTTTCGGTCCTTGACCCCATCTTACTATGCCGAATGATTTCTCCTTCGATTAGGTAGATCACTTCTTCGGCGATATTGGTTGCATGGTCTGCAATCCGTTCGAGATAGCGAGCGATAAGGAACATATTGATCAGATAACCTACTCTTTCAGGCAGCTTACGGATGATCTCCTTGATCTGGTCATAAATCAGGCCATATGTCTTATCGGCCTGGTCGTCCATGGTGAGGACCCGGAAGGCCAGATCCAGGTCCAGGTTGACCAGGGCATCCAGGCTCAACTTGAGCATACACTCTGCGATTTCTGACATCTCCGTATACTCAAAAGGAGCACCGATCCTTTCTCGTTTGGCCATATAACTGACGCACTTGGCGATGTTTGCCGCCTCGTCAGCAATTCGTTCGAGATCATTATTGATCTTGATTACTGCTGCCAGGAATCGTAGATCAACTGCAACCGGCTGATGCAAGGCCAGTATCTTGAGACACTCCTCTTCGATCTCCACCTCGAGCTCGTCGATCTCATAGTCGGTGCGGATGACCTGTTCTGCGAATTCGGCGTTTTGGCCTCCCATTGACTTGATGGCCATTCGAACTCTTTCCTCCACCATCGTTCCCAGAGAGAGGATTTGTTTTTTCAGTTTTTCCAGTTCCCTCTGTAAGTGCTTCGGCATGTCTTCTCGTCCTCCTTCTATCCGAATCGACCAGTAATATAGTCCTCTGTCTGCTTCAGCCTGGGCCGCGTGAAGAGCGATTTTGTGTTGCCCACTTCAATGAGTTCTCCCAGATAGAAAAAGGCTGTTACGTGAGATACGCGGGCCGCCTGCTGCATATTGTGGGTGACGATGATGATAGTATAGGATTCGGTCAGTTGATCTATCAACTCTTCGATTTTCTGGGTGGCGATTGGATCCAGGGCAGAGCAAGGCTCATCCATGAGCACTACCTCCGGTTCGACCGCAAGGGCACGGGCTATACACAGGCGCTGCTGCTGACCCCCGGAAAGGCCAAGGGCAGAATCCTGAATCCTGTCCTTGACCTCATCCCACAGGGCTGCCTGGTTCAGGCTGCTTTCAACCCTTTCCGCAAGGAAAGCCCTATCCTTGATACCGTTGACACGCAACCCGTATGCCACGTTTTCAAAAATGCTCTTTGGGAAGGGGTTCGGCTTTTGGAAGACCATGCCCACGCGGCGGCGGAGCGTCACCACATCCACCTCAGGGTCATAGATGTCGTCACCGTCGAGCAGGACCTGACCTTCCACTCGACTGTAAGGGATCAAATCATTCATCCTGTTGAGGCAACGGAGCAGGGTGCTCTTTCCGCACCCTGACGGACCTATCAGGGCCGTGACCTGGTTCTCCCGGAAGTCGAGTGAGATGTCTTGGAGGGCGGGAGAATCGCCATAATAGAAATCAAGATCTCTTACTGAAATTTTCGGTGAATCTTCCATCCTGCATTCCTTGGCCATTTCGGTACCCAAAGCCGCTCCTCACCGATTCTTCCTGAGACGAGCACGGTAGATGATGGCAATCAGGTTCAATCCGAGAACCAGAACAATGAGCACCAGGGCGGTTCCATACTGCAAGGGGCGCGTGGCCTCGATGTCCGTGCCTGCTGTGGCCAACACATAGATATGATAAGGCAGGGCCATGATTTCGTCAAAAATGGAAGTCGGCAGAGAAGGGGTGAAAAATACTGCTGCCGTAAACATGATCGGTGCGGTCTCACCTGCTGCCCTGCTTAAGGCCAGTATGGAACCGGTTAGGATTCCCGGCAATGCCGCAGGCAGGACCACCCTGTAGATAGTCTGCCACCGAGTCGCCCCCAGCCCCAGAGATGCTTCCCGATAGGTGTCCGGCACTGTGCGGAGGGCCTCTTCAGTGGCTCCGATGATGACAGGCAGAGTCAATGCCCCTAGGGTCAGGGACCCCGCGAGAATGCTGACCCCCATCTTCAGATAGACCACGAAGAACGCCAGACCGAAGAGCCCAAAGACCACCGAGGGGACTCCTGCCAGGTTATTGATCCCCAGGCGTATCAAACGTACGATTCGTCCGGGTCGTGCATATTCATTCAAGTAAATGGCGGAAGCAACGCCGATAGGAAGGGCGACAATAATAGACCCCAAACAGAGACAGATGGTGCCAACGATACATGGAAGGATGCCGCCTTTGGTCATGGAATCCATGGGCGGCTGCGTAAGAAATGTCCAGGTGACAGCCCGCCAGCCTTTCGAGACCAAGAAGTAGAGGATGATCAACAGCGCAATTCCATTGATAGCAGCCGATATCCTGAATAGGCCGAACATGGCCCCCTGAACAACCTTTCGACTTCTCTTTATGCCGGCCCCACCCTTTATAACCATCGGTTCAGATCCATTTGACTTTAGAGGGTTGCTGCCCCTACCTGCCTGTATCTGTGAGATATGTGTTCGGCGATCATATTGAAGGCCAGCGTGAACAAAAAGAGGACAATGGCAATGGCGAAGAGGGCATGGTAGTGTTCACTCCGAAAGGGCGCCTCGGCCATCTCTGCGGCGATGCTCGCGGGCATGGGCCTCACCGGGTCAAAAAGGGAAGCAGGTATCATGGCAGCACCGCCTGCGACCATTAATACAACCATAGTCTCTCCCATGGCCCTCGACATGCCCAGAATCACGGCAGTGCAGATTCCGGAAATGGCCGCAGGAATAGTCACTCTGGCGATTGTCTCCCAGTGGGTAGCCCCTAATGCCAGGGAGGCCTCTTTTAATTCTCTCGGAACGCCGAAGATTGCGTCTTCGGAGATGCTGCAGATGGTTGGAATGGACATGAAGGCCAGCATCAAAGAGGCATTAAAGAGATTGAGACCTGTAGGAATGTCGAGGAGTTCCTGGAGAAACGGGGCGACAATAACCATCCCGAAAAAGCCGATGACCACCGATGGGAGGGCTGCCAGGAGTTCGACAATAGGTTTTACCCACTCTCGAACCCTGGCAGAGGCCCCCTCTGCGAGATAAAGGGCTGTCAATACCCCCAAGGGGATTGAGATGAGGGAGGAGACTATTGTCACGCCTACGGAGGCTAAAATCAGGGGAAAGATGCCGAAATCAGGGGGGTCATCGGTGGGGTACCAGTATTTACCGAAGACGAAGTCTGTCACCGATACCTTTCCGAAGATAGGGATGCCCTCTACAAACAAGAAAACCGCGATCATGAAAAGGGTCGTAATGGACGCCAGGGCCACAACAAGGAACAGGAACCGAATGTTCCGTTCCTTGCTTCTTCTGTGTCTTCCTGATTTAGTGCCTTTTCCCACCTATGTCCTAAAAATCCTGGGTTTATGCTTGTGATTCACCACACCAGAAGGCCGTCTCACAAGGGGATCCTCCCGTGCAGAATAGACGCCCACTTAATCCTAGCAAAGGATATTTGATCCCCGCGCTTTGCAGGATTGAAAGTTGCGGCCGCAGGGATCAATGGGTCTTCTTGCAGTTTCGGGTTTCCGGTTTCTCAAAGACGCTGCCAAGAGAGCCATCAGGCCATCATCATAACCACATTAATATAAGGGAACAAACCCGGATTCCGCCACATATTTCTGGCCCTTTTCGGGATGGATCACAAAATTGATGAAGTTGAGCACATCGCCTTTGGGCCAACCCGGGGTGAACATGAAGAGCGGCCTGCTAATGGGGTAGGTCCCGTTCAAGGTCGTGGTCGCTGACCCTACGATGCGATTGACCATTAGGGGCTTTAAGTCTTGATTCACATACCCGAGTCCAATGTAGCCAATGGCATTTTGGTTCTTTGCGACGGCCTGACATACGGCCCCATTGGAGGCCTGAAGTAGTGTACCGGGATAAACCCGCTCCTTGTTCATGACCTTCTCGTGCCATACCTCGTAAGTCCCTGAAGAGGTATCCCGGGAGATTACTACGACAGGCCTGTCAGGACCGCCGATATCCTTCCAGTTTTTGATTTTTCCGGCGTAGATGTCTTTGAGTTGTGCCATAGTGATATTGACAATCGAGTTGGTGGGATGCACAACCGGCACAATACAGTCATAGGCAACGGCAAATGGCACCGGGTAGGCCCCTTTCTCGACTGCCAGTTTGACTTCCTTGTCCTTGATAAACCGGGAACTGTCGGCAATATCTGTTGAGCCGTCGATAAGCGCCTTGATTCCATTCCCCGAACCGCCTCCCGAAATCGAGATCTTTACGTCCGGGTTCTGTTTCATATAACCCTCCGCCACCTTCTGGGCAATCGGAAGAACCGTGGTCGATCCCTTTATCACGATGTTTCCTGCCAGGGCTGTACTTGCCGCAAAGGACATTAACAGTAGCGACACAAACACTGTCATTAGCTTTGATTTCATGTCTTTCTCCTATTTAATCTTAAAAGTCTTCCTCAAAATCTTTTTAATTTGTACACGGACTGTTAGATCTTTGTTAGAATAAAATTATGTGGGTATGCACTTGACTCCAGTAGGCACAAGATGTAGTGTTTGTGG
>CAYVMN010000029.1:0-27697 GCA_964452575.1 uncultured Desulfobacteraceae bacterium
GAAAAGCCGTAGCCTCAATTTTGAAAAAGTTGCCGAGAGGGTTTCTTTGCTGTTCAATCTGGAAAAGGCTTACATAATCGGTCGAGGAAGGCAGAAGGACAGGGTCCGGGCCAGGGATTTACTCTGCTACTGGGCTGTGGTTGAATTGGGAATGCCTATGGTAGATTTGGCGAGGAAATTTGGCATAACGCCTGCGGCTGTCAGTTATGCAGTTCAGCGAGGAGAGAAAACGGCAAATGAAGGAGGTTACCAGCTGGAAATTTGAGTTATTCAAATGAGTAAGGTCGCCCCCCTTTTTCTAAGTGCCAGGGGCAATCAATGAGGATCCAAAATCCTATGATTCAGAAGCAAATTCCTTTGAGAGATTCGCACTGACTCCGTTTTTTCTATGACTAAGGTAACTCCCGGCGTCTTGCAGCCGGCTAGCACTGGATGCCGTCATGAATACCAAATTCAATTACATAAGAAAGAAGCACAGTCTGTATGAAGAAGTTGCAGACGTGATCAAGGAGTCCATCCTGTCAGGCAGCTACAGAGACGGCGAGGCCCTCCCCAGCGAGGTAGAGCTTTCCGTCCAGCTTGGCGTCAGTCGGTCCGTGGTGAGGGAAGCAACCCGTTCCCTGCAATCCCGGGGATTCCTTGAGATCCGTCGCGGGGCCAAAGGGGGGATTTACGTCAAAGAACTCAATCAGTCGGCCATGTGTGAGAACCTCTCTGACCTCATTATCGCGAGAAAGATAACCATGGAAGATCTCGCCGCAGCCAGGAATTACCTGGAACCGGAAGTCAGCCGGCTTGCCGCCCTCCATTGTAGTGAAAAAGACCTCGAGGCCCTGGAGGATGACATCCTGGCCTACGAGCGGACCAAAGACAAGGAAAAGATCATCACGTTGAATACGCGCTTTCATCAAAGGGTTGGGAAGGCCTGTGGGAATCTATTCTATGCCACCTTAATAGACGTGATCATGAGTTTCACCGAAGGGTTTGTAAGAACGATCAAGCCCTTGGGCCACATTATCCACCGGCAGGGGGAGCATCGAGAAATTCTGGAGGCCCTGAGACAACATGATCCCGACAGAGCTATGAAAGCCACCCTGGGACATATCTCCCATATCAACGAGGAAATGCTGGAACTGGAAAAGGAGTATCTGGAGCTTCATTTGGGCAGCATTCGCTGAGCCCGCTCTCGACCACCTGGACCCTGCCCAGGCGATCCCATCCGGGTTTTTCGGATGAGGAGCAGGTGGTGGAGGCGTCATTTTTGCCAGGCCTGACGATACGCCCTGTCGATCAGAGAGCCAGATTTCATTTGAGGAGGTCGGTCCGGCGGCATGCTGCGTGTTACATCATGCCTGGAAGCCAGAGAACCATTTTCGGAAAGGCGATACACAGGGACATGGATGCCGCATCGCAAAGAAGGAATGGAAAGCAGGCCTTATAGATATCAACCATGGTCACCTCCGGGGGCGCCACTCCTTTCATGATGAAAAGCAGAATACCAAAAGGAGGGGTGGTGAGCGCCATCTCGATATTGATGAGCATCAGCAGACCGAACCATAACGGATCGTAGCCCAGGGTGGTGATGACGGGCAGATAGATGGGAAGTGTCATCATGATGATGCCGAACACATCCAGGAAACATCCCATGAGGATGACGATCAACTGCATGCTGATGACCGTGACAATGGGCGCGACCGGAAGATTCATCGCCAATTCCGTGAGCCCCATGGTTGATCCCGTGAATACCAGGATTTGACTGAATGTCTTTGCCCCCGCCACGATCATGAAAGACATAACCGTAATTTTGAGGGCCCCTTCCAACGACCTCCTCACTACCTTCCATTTGAGTTTCCCGTAGCAGGCGGCAATGATGAGAGCACCCAAGACGCCGGTCGCAGCCGACTCGGTGGGCGTTGCAATTCCCGCGAAGATGAAACCCAGGATCATGACCACGATCAATCCCGGTGGAAGCACATACTTGAGCGTCGCCACTATCTTCTCTTTGGCGGCCATGGGGGCCACATCATAGGCTGGCGCCAGGTCGGGCTGGAACAGGCATCGTACAATCACATACCCAGAATAAAACGAGGCCATAATCAGACCGGGGATGATGCCCGCAATGAGAAGTTTCCCAACGGATATGTCTCCCACGCTTCCCAAGAACACCGCAATAGCAGACGGTGGAATGATCATGGCCAACCCCCCCCCTCCCACTATGGGGCCGATGCTCATGGGCTTCTTGTACCCACGCCGCAACATATCCGGCAACATCAGGGAGCCCATCATCGCCGTGGTCGCAAGCGTGGACCCGCTGAGAAGCGAAAACGTGGTTGAACCTCCAACCGTCAGCAGGCTGAGCCTTCCAGGGAACCGACCGAACCATTTGTCGAGAACGTCCAGCATCTTCGACCCTATGCCTGCTTGAAAGAGCAACTCTCCCAGAAAGACAAACATCGGAATGGGCAATAGAGTGAATTTGGAGACGGAGCTAAACATGTTGAGGATGTACTGGTGGAGTCCCGATACACCTCCCCATACAAAAACAGCCCCGATCAAGGTCAAGAGTAGAAAACAGAATGCTACAGGGAATCCCG
Organism: uncultured Desulfobacteraceae bacterium; assembly: GCA_964452575.1. GTDB lineage: Bacteria > Desulfobacterota > DSM-4660 > Desulfatiglandales > Desulfatiglandaceae > CAYVMN01. Next base: position 2,595 of record CAYVMN010000029.1, read on the forward strand.
TGGCAAACATAAAAACGAGGGATCCAATGAACAACGAGAGGGAGAGCCACCAATCCATGTCCGACTTACCTCCGATACCCGGTCAATAATGGCCCGTGGCCTGAATTCACCTGGGAGCTCTGTGCCCTGTTGAGGGCGGTGACCCTCAGGCCGTTGCTGAAGACTGTCTTACCCTTGTCACTCCCGCCGCAAGGCACGCCACTGTCTCAGGTGCTCTTGGCTGCTAAAAAGAAACTCGAGCGCCAAAAGGAAACTGCCGATTGGTATGATTCCTAGAATAAGATACATGGGGGTTTCCAAGAGCGTGATCCTGTAAGTACCCCGGACATAGTGACTCCAGGTGGTTTCCACCCCATACCATGTGATGAGCAGAAACAGCGCCGCGCCGATGTACGATGTCATCAGATTCAACAATTCCGTGTACTTGGGTGGCAGCAACGCTACCATCCAGTCAACACTAACATGCCCCTTCTTTTTGTGCAGCCAAGCAGCACCGAGAAACGTCATGTACAGGATACTATATTCGCAGAGCTCTATCACCCACACCTGTGGCTTGTGCATAAGATAGCGCATTGCCACATTGAGGCAGATGCTCGCCCACACAAAAATCAGAATAAGCGCGGCCAACATGGCGCAACCATCAACCAGGAAATTCAAAACACGACAAAAACGCATTGTGGAATTCATCAGACGCCCTTTATTGCTAGAAATAGCTACAACTCAGCATGAAATGGTTTACATATCCGTTAAAGAATGAAAAGGGTCATGGGGCTTTTCTGAAGTGACTGGCGGGAGGCCGCCGGGAGACTCGGAACGAAAGAGCAGTCCCATGACCCATAGAAATGTGAACAATAATTTGCACTCCTCAGTAACTCGTGTCCGTCCAAGAATGGTAATCAACTGAGATTTCAAAAGGTGGGAACCTCCGCCCTGGTCACCGACTCTCTGATCACGCGGCTCAAAAACCACCTCTTTACGACGGATTGTGGGCATTAGATGGAAAAAAGCGATGTCATCCTGCTGGAACTGAAGATCGCTCGATTATTGAACGCTCAAAAACCCCTATTTCTGGACGGACACTCGCTCATGCGTGGCTCTTCTTTTCCTTCCTCCCTGTCAAGTTGCTGGCTGGTGTTACCTCGTCAGCATCTTTTTAATCTTGGCATAACTCTGAGGACATTTCTTCTCGACCTGGGCCCAGGCAGCTTCATAGGCCGTATCTAGGTACCATTTTGCATCTTCGGCAGAGAAAACAATGGGCTTCACTCCAGCGTCAAAGGCCTTTTTCAATTTCAACTCCGTGTACTTCTTGCCGTAGGCCACCATCTCCGGCTCAATCCCTTTTGCAGTTCTTGCCAGAAGATCCTGGAGATTCTTTGGAAGCTTTTTCCACGTGTCCAGATTCACAACGGTCTGAACATCAAGATCATAGAAAGGATGGTTGATGCAGTACTTTGTGACAGCTTCCCAACCGAAATCTGTGATGAAGGCCGGCCAACCGTAGCCTTGAATGACACCTCGCTCTAAGCCTGTGTAACATTCCGTAAACTCCATGGTTACAGGGGTGACCCCGAGCATCTTGTACAATGGATCATAGACCACGGCACTGCGCATGCTCAAACCCTTGAAGTCTGTCTTGGGGTCTTTAATTTCCTTGTTTGTCCACAGGAAGAAAGGGACACCGAAATTGATTCTTCCCAAATACTTGAGATTGGCTTTCTCCAGTAATCCTGCCATGAAATCGAAGTAGCCGATCTCTCTTTCTTCCCGGGGTGTTCTCTGGGAAAGAATCAAGGAGTACTCTTCGGGAACCACTGGCGAGATATAGGTTCCTTTAAGCCGGCAGATATCGACGACCCCGGTGCGCACCGCTTCAAACTGGTCGAAGGCCGGGATGGCCTCCGGACCTCCGATTAGCTTGATTTGCAGTTTTCCTCCAGCCTCCTTGTTGACGATATCGATCCATTTGAGAAACATGGTATTGAAGTCGCTCTTCACTTTTGTTGTTGTAATAGCCTTCAGGGTTATTGTGTCCCCTAGGCAAGGTGACTGAAACACACCCACAGCAACGCCAAGCACACATGCCATTGCGATGATGACCTTCTTGATCCTCATTTTCTTACCCCCTGCAAATAATCGTTGAAGATTGACAATCGGCTTCATAAGTCAAATCGCGCTGATTTTTGATCCATCACCCCCCTTCTTCTCTCATGGCTTTTCGCCCTATCGACCAGAACAGTACGTCCGGCACTTGTACACACGACAGATGGCCGATTTCAACGGCCATCCCCCGCTTTTCGGATCACAATGATCCGGTTCATCATCCATCAGGACGTTGACATTGGACTCCCAGACTCCCCCCAGCCAGGGCTCCTCCGCCGGCAGCTCGGGAAACCACCACCCGTGCTCGCAGTGAATGACCTCCGGAGCGATGCCATCGAATATCGAGCACTTCTGTCTGATCCGCCCACGCATGGTCTCGATCCACACCCAGTCGCCGTCCTCAATACCCAAGTTCCCGGCCGTTTGCGGGTGAATCTGCACCCTCGGATCCGGGCGCTTCCGTCGTATGGACTCGATCTGACGATGTTCCGAGTGAAAGTATGGCTGGAACCGCCCCCCGGTGATGAGCATCAGAGGATATTCCTGCATCTTTCGAGGGAGACTCACAGGACTCTCTTTTGGCTCCTCATAGCGCGGCAGAGGATCATAACCGAGCATTTCCAGGATTTTCGACGAGAGCTCCACTTTGCCTGTAGGGGTGCCGAAGCCGCCCATTCTTTCATACTTCTTGTATTCTCTGGGAGGGAAGTGCACTCCGTCCTTTTCTCTCATAAAGGTCTCCAGGGTCATGCCGAGTGGAGCGAGTCTGTAGTCAAGCACCTCTTCATCTGTTTTCCAGGGCCAGTACTCCTCCTGCCCCAACCTTACACCCAAACCGCGGAAAAATTCGTAGTCGGTCCAGTATGAATACTCCCCTGGCATGCTCGCCGGTAAAGCCCGCTCCCCCGCCATGATTCTGTTGTCCGCCATAACAGGCTCGGCCTGGGGTCTTTCCAGCCAGCACGCCGTAGGAAGAACATAATCGGCCAGCAAAGCGCTAGGGGTCAGCCAAAAATCGTTCGCAATATAAAGATCCAGAGCCTTGAAGGCCTTATAGACCAATTTTGTGTTGGGCTGAGTGACCATAGGATTGCTGAACGTCGTTATGGCAGCCCTCACCGGATAGGGGTCTCCCGTAGTGATAGCTCTTAACACCGAGGGGAAATGGGCGTAAGAGCGACAGATGCTCTCTTTCCCCCAGAACTCTTTAACGTATTTCCTGATCAATTCGCGGCCGGGCCAGGAGAGAAGCTTGAAACGATCTGCCCCGATTTGTTTTCTTTTCTGTTCAGGAGAGAGTTTTTCAGAGAGTTCGAGCTGCTCTCCGGTGACACATTCAGGTGGCCCCCCCATGTAATCGCCCCCTTCAACATCCAGATTTCCAAGTATGGCCATGAGAATGAGACGCGCTTGAATTGAATCCTGCTGGCTTTCGAGCTGCTCAAGTCCCATTCCATGGACACCTATCCCTGGCCTTTCTTGCCCCAGCATTATTGCAGCCTGCCTTATCACTGAAGAAGAAATTCCCGTGATCTCAGCGACCCTCTCAACAGGATATTTCTTCGCGCGCTCCACAAGTTCCTCAAAGCCGTAACACCATTTTTGCACAAAGTCCTCATCATAGAGCCGCTCCTCGATGACCACATGGATCATAGCCATAAGCAGAGCCGCATCCGTACCGGGTCTCAGTTGGAGCCAGATATCGGCCAGTTCAGCCATTTCCGTGCGCCGAGGGTCGGCCACAACAAACTTTACCCCTCTCTTTTTCCCTTCCCTGACCGACTTCCACAGCCGCTGATAGGCCTGGGCGGGATTAATCCCTACGAGAAAGACGGATTTGCATGCGGATGAGATGACCAGGCTGGTTCTGTGAGCGAGATTCCATCCGGTGATGGCTGAGGCGCAGGTCAGCACCGGAGCATAGCAGATGGTCCCTTGACCTACGGCGTTGGGGGAACCGAAAAGGTTCATGAAACGGAGCCGGGGCCACAACATGGTCCTCCCTGTGCCAGAGGTCACCATCAGCGACTCTGGCCCGTACGACTGCTTGATGGACTCCAGCTTTTTGGCAATGTCGTCTAAAGCCTGATCCCATTCGACCCTTTCCCACCTGTTCTCGCCTCGCTCTCCTTTTCTTTTTAGAGGAAATCTAACCCGATCGGCGTGGTAGACATATTCCTTGGCAGCCCGAAGCCTGGGACAAGCTCTAGTGCGAGGAAGAATCATCTCCCATCTTGGGTCTGTTTTGTCTTCGTCAATGCTGTCAAGTCTTCCGTCTTTCGTACTCACCGCAACTCGGCATTGCGAATGGCACCAACGACACATGGCCCTTTTGACTATTTCATCCATAAACAAGTCATCCCCCGAAGAAGACCGAAAAGCCGTGAATTCTTGCCGACAGGCTATACGGTCGAACCACGAATAGACCCTTGGGCTGAAGGTCAGATAATGCCCTTGTTCTTTGCCTCCAGAAACGCCTCTTCACTCAAGCCCAGGAGCCCTCTGTATATGTCCTTATTGGACTCACCGGGTGCAGGGGCGCACCTTTCCACCTTCCCGGGGGTCTCCGACAGCCTGGCTACGATCCCCGAAATGGGAAGCGGCCCCAACCCAGGGTGATCCAGATAGACGATCATCTCCCTTTGCTCCAGTCTTCGGTCCTGCATCATTTCCGCGACGGTGTTGACCTTGCCTACCACAACACGCGCCTTTTCCAATTCTTGGATCACGTCAGCCGCGAGCCGTGAGGCCACCCACTCACTGACGATTTCGTGGATGATATCGCGATGTTCCCAGCGGAGCATATCGCTTGCAAACCTGGGATCCGAGGCCAGATCCCCTCTGCCCATGGCTTTGGCGAACTTGTGCCACTGATTGTCTGCAAGCGGTGCCATATAGACCCATTGACCGTCCTTGGAGAGGCAGCAATCCATATAGGAACTGAAACCGTAATTGCCTACCTGATGTCTCAGCTCACCCCTCATAACATAGAGTAGAAGAGCGGACATATTCTGCACAAGGGCCACTGCCATATCCGAGAGCGCGATATCAATCATTTGGCCGACACCCGTCTGGTCCCGGTGATAGAGGGCGGCCATGATAGCAAAGGCGAGATTCGCCCCCGTGCAGAAATCCACATACCTCGGCCCTGCCTGAAGCGGCGGATGCCCCGGAAAACCTTGGATCCACATTTGACCCGAATAGGCCTGAGCCACGGGATCCAGACACGGGCGTTCCGCATCAGGACCGCTCTGGCCATAGCCCGACACAACCCCGACGATAATCCTAGGGTTGATTTTCTTTAGTCGGGAATAGGCCAGCCTCTTCGCCCCACGCGTTCCGGGCAGAGCGTTGTGAACGACCACATCGCTTTGTGTCACAAGGCCGCTGATCAGGTCGTCGGACTCTGCTGAAAGAACGTCCATGGTGATGCTCTTCTTGTTTCTGGCCGTTGCCTTGAAGACCAGGCTCTCACCATTGGGGTCGAGTTGGCCGACCCTTCGGTCCGCCCCGCCGCCGGGGCTTTCAATTCTGATGACCTCGGCTCCCATATCGGCCATGAGCATGGCGCAATATGGACCGGCCGCAAAGGCTGAAAAATCAAGGACTCTTATGCCTTCTAAGGCTTTTTTCAAATGACCCTCCTTCCTTTGCCAATCCGCGTTACCTAGGCACAAGGGGTGTATATAGCCCCGCCCTGAGAATGCCATAGCGCAAGGCGGCATCCCCCACAAGGGCAGATGTGAGTCTCACAACCAAGAGACCCTTATTCAGCGCATGATAAATGCCGTCCAAGGTGATGATCAGGGGAACGGCAAGTCCGAGACCCAAACCCACGGCGCAGAATAGGAGCGACAGTCTTCCATGAAACAGCCTGTTCAGGGAGGCTTTTTTGGTTTCATTGCCATGCGCCGAATCCCAGATAAATGCGCTTATGACAAACAGGTGGGCGAGCAGGAAACCACGTCCCCACGTCTCCAGAGAGCTCAGCTGACCGGCATCACCGAAGAACAGCGCCGTCCCTGTGGCAAGCTGGCTCCCTACCCAGATCCCTGAGGTCACGGAGAGCACCACAAGTGTGGCTGTGTTCCAGAAGGGAAGTGCGGAAATCGAACTCAAGGTCATAAAACCATGCATCATGACCAAGACGGACAGAATCCCCATCACTGGCGTGAAAAAGGTCGTATCCAGATCCCATGGAAGTCCGCTCAGCAGAGGAAGCATGGGCGCCAACTGAAGCGCACCAAAGGCCCCAAATAGAACGGTTATGATCATCCCTCTGGACAGTTCTGACGTCCCAAGCCGCAAGACGGCCCGCCATGCCTTCATGGGATGGCCGAGATATGTCAGATGGAGAGACCCGCCCACCGGCACGCTCAACAACCACCCGAAAATCAGGCCCGGCACCTGACCCGAAAATAGCGAAACGAAATACAGCCCCGCACCGATTTCGGAGAAGAAGAAGGCGAGCCAAAGGGCCTTTCCCATCCCTTCGATCCATTCCCTTTGGGGGGTGTAATCGACCATCCAGGCGTAATGAAGGTCCTTCATGGAATTACTCCCGAGAATCCGCTCCCGTCCTGATCTGCATGCCGATGCCCGCTTTCAAAAATCCTTCACGGGTTTGACCGCACCCCGTCCGCCCCGAAAACGGGTGTTGGCATCTAATCAAACCCGTATTCTCGCCAGCTTCTTTGAACCTCAGCCATCATCTTTGCATCCGGCTTCACCACGGCAATATTGCTTCTGGTTCTGCCGGCTTCCCCCGGGAACTTGAGTGTCGCATCGATTCCCATTTTTGAACAGAAGGAGAAATCCGTAGATCCGGTCTCTTCAAAGACACTCGGCCGTCTAACGGCCGCCGGGTTCAAAGGGTAAACCCCTATGTGGGGCGTGGTAATAATGTCACTGGCTGGATCCACACGGGTCCCGATGGCCCATATCACTTCATCAAGATTACTGGGGTCGATGTCATCATCCACCACTATGACACAGTTGGATGAAGAGGCGATAAAGGGAAGTGAAAAGGCCTGATAGATGGCTATCTTTCCCCAGCCCGGATACCGTTTGCGGATGGCAATGACCGTGACCAGATTTCTGCCGCTCTGAGGTATCCATGCATCGACGCATCCGGTAATGGATTTGACGGCGCTGTCGGTAAAGGTGACGATCTGGGAGATCATTCTCATGATGCCGTCATCATTGGCGTAGTGACCTTCCGTGGTCATGAGATACAAGGGGTCCTTCCGGTGTGTCACACACTTCACTCTGAACACAGGAGCGATCATTTCCTCTTCGAAATACCCCGACCATTCTCCGTAAGGGCCCTCCGACATGCGTTCACGCACAGATATCTCCCCTTCGAGCACGATTTCTGAATCTGCAGGGACCTCGATATCCACTGTTTCGCACGGAACGACATCGATGGGTCGACCGTCACGGAACGCCGAGGCAAAGGCAAGCTCGCTGTCATAAACGGACAGTTTCGAGGCTGCAGCCAGATAGACCTCGGGATTCGCTCCAATGGCCACAGCGCAGTCAAGGGTCTCTTCACCCGCAGCCATTGCCCGGCCCAGATGTTTCCCGATATCCTGGAAAATAATACAGAGGATCCCCGTGGTTCTCCGATCGTGGAGCATCATCCTGTAAATACCCGCATTGACGCCGAACTTGTCGTCCTGGGTGATCACCACCGGCATGGTTATGTATCTGCCGCCGTCCTTGGAGTGCGTTTGGAGAATCGGGAAAGTGGTTAGGTCCACCTCCTCGCCCATTAGAATCACCTCTTTGCATGGTGCGCTATGGACCCTGTTGGGTGGGGTCCACTTGTTTCTGTTGTTCAGGATCTCCCGATAAAGATCGCGGTATTCTCTGGGCCTCAGTCCCTGGGGAAACCCTGCTGCCAGGGCAAAACGATCCAGGTTTCCGAAGATGTTGGACACCACAGGCGATGAATACCCGCACACGTTGTCAAAGATGACGGCCGGCCCCTGTCTGTTGTTGAGTTCCCAGATAATGCAGAATATCTCATGCGGATCCCTGATCTCCTTTTTGACGTGAACCAGATCCTTCTGCTCCTCAAGTACAGCCAAAAAATGTCTTAGATCTTTGAACATTCGCTCGACCCTCTTTCTACCTTGTGAACATGCGGTCCTCCTCCCCTATCACCGGGAGAGAAGAGAGGACCCGCCGAAAAGCTCCTCCTCTTTTCAAGGCCCCTATTCAATTCTGTAGAGACCGCAGGGATCTCATTCGCCAATGCCCCCACCGGTAGAGGCCCCGAATCTGCCCAGGTCTTTCAAGGTTTCATATCTCTCATGGACCCTACGCTGAAGTTCATCCAATCCCCTTCCGGTGAGATGTCTGAATCTTCCCTGCGGATTCACAAACGCCTCCACCGGGAGCGGTTTACGCGGTTCGTATGTGAAGCGAAAGACTCCTCTATCCCTCTCCCACAAGGGAAAGTAATTTGATCTCACGGCAAGTCTGCTGATTTCGAGGACCCTATGAGCCCCTATCCTCCAGCCCAGCGGGCACGGGGTCAGGAGATGGATGTAGGCCATCCCTTCCGTTTCATTCTTGGCTCTCTCGAGTTTTCTTGCGAAGTCTGCGAGGAATCCCACGGTCGCTGTGGCGACATAGGAAATCCCGTGACATGCCATGATCAGCGGCATATTCTTTGACTCATTCGTTTTTCCACGGTGGACGCTACCCACGGGTGTGGTCGTCGTCCAGGCCTGCCTGGGTGTCGTACTGCTTCTCTGAATGCCTGTGTTCATGTAGGCTTCGTTATCGTAACAGATGTAGATAATGTTTTCGTTTCTTTCTGCAGCTCCCGACAGCGGTTGGAAGCCCACGTCCGAAGTGCATCCGTCCCCCACAAAGGCTACACAGCGGACTGGTTTGCCTTTGGCCTTGAAAAACCTCCTCACCCCGGTCATGACGGAGGGGACATTTGTGAGCAGGCATCCGAAGGTTCTGGTCCTGACGGTGGGTGCAAGGCCTTTGGTCACGATGGCCGAGGCAGCGCATCCTGGCGTCGTGAAAAGGATCATGTCACTGCCGATGACCCTCAGGGTGAATCTTAGGGCCAACTCCACCGAGCATCCTGTACACAGGGGCACACCTCGGGCCAGCAAGTCATCATCCACTAAGGTGGACAGAATCGAAGCGGACTTCTTGTTCTTAACCACCGAGAGGATCTGTTTCATGGTAGATTCGACCATTCCTCCCTCACAAAACGCTACTTGCGCTCAATCGGTGCTCCTTCCAGATCCATCCAGAACACATTCCGGTCACCCGAATCAGAATGAGGACCTATCATGATATCGATGATCTTCTCGATGGTTGGTGGCGTTACGTCCAGACTGCCGAGCCCCACTATAAAATCCTGGATATGGACGTCCTTTCCGAGATCGAGGGATCTGACTGATGGCAAAAGATGTCCTCCCATTTGCTGAAAGGCCACACTCCGCTCCAGGATGCCGATCCCCCTTTTGCCTCTCAGATATCTGGCAAGTATTTCTGCCGGAAACGGCTGGAAGAGTTTCAGCCGCAAAAGCCCGACCCGGATCCCTTCTGCCCTCTTTTTCTTGATGGCGACTCTTGCCGCCCCTGTCCCGCTTCCCATGGAAATCAAGGCATATTCTGCATCGTCGATGTCATAGGCGGTCACAGGCCCATCATACTCTCGATCAAAGCACATCTCGAATTCAGCCCGCAACGGATCGAATCTCGACAGCACATTGTCCAGTGCCCTCGCATGCTGATATCGGTACTCGGTGAGCAGGCCCCCAAATCCTGTACAGGATGTAAAAAAAGACATCGGAACCTCCGAGTCCATCCTGGGTCGCTCCGGTTCTGAAGAAACGCCTAGAAAACGGTTGGCCTCTTGCCTGGATGGAACCTCCACCTTTTCGCTGAGATGCGACAAGTAGAAGCCGTCGTAACTGACCACCGTGGGCAGTGAGATCGCAGGATCCTCGGAGAGACGATAGGCAAACATGACGGAGTCAAGGATTTCCTGACAGCTCTCGGCCTCAATATGGATCCAGCCGGCATCTCTGACGCTCATGATGTCTTGCCTGCTCACCGAAACGGACATGTAATGGGGAGTTTCCCTGTTGACGTTGACCATCACGATCGGGAGCCTCTGGCCCGCTGCCATCATCATTCCGTCATACATAAAGACCAGCCCCCAGGAGGAGGTTGCCGTAAAGGTTCTTCCCCCCGAGGCCGAGGCACCGACCAAGACCCCCATGGCCGAATTCTCGCCTTCCACTTCCACAAGTTCACCGGCATAGAACCCTTCAGCATGATACCGGCTGACTTCCTCGGAAATAGCGGTCTGGGGGGTAATGGGGTAGATTGCGATCACATCCGGCCGAGACAACATGACCCCTATCGCAGCGGCCGTATTCCCGTTACACACTACCGTTTTTCTCTTGTCAAACCTCTGCAGTCCCAAACGGATACTCTCAGATGAAGTTCATGTCATGGAAATGGCCTTTGCAGGGCACTCATAGCCGCAAAGACCGCATCCTTTGCAGTAGTCAAGATCGATACCAAAGGCCCCTGCCGCCAGACCAATGCAACCCGTGGGGCAGATAAGGTAGCAGATTCCGCACATCTTACATCGCGCATGATCCAGGACCGGCCTCAGTGCCCCCCAATCCCTTGTCTTCATGTCGAACAAAGGGGTGGTTACTTCAACCCATCCCGTGCCAAATCTGTTCTTGAACTTATAGTCGGCCATCCGGATATTCCGTGCGCACAATCTCTTCAAATCCCCTACGCGCGCATGCCCTATTGCCCGTCAGCGCCTCGTTGACAAAATACTCCTCGAGACTCGCAAGAACAGCGTCCATACTCAACCAACCCGTACAGGAAGCAAATGCCCCCAAAAGGCATGTATTGGGAATCCGCCTCCCCAACTGGGATGATGCTATCTCTTCGGCGTCGAGGCTTCCCACAACTTTGACTCTGCTGTCGGGTCTGTCCGGCAATGGATCTGATGAGTTCAGAATGAGCGTGCCGCCGGGCCTAAATCCCTCAAATACCTCGGACGAGAGCATGAGATTTCGATGAAACACAATCAAGCAGTCCGGCTCATAGACCTTTGTCTTCTCGAGGATAGGGCTGTCGTCGTACCGGACAAATGCGGTGACCGGTCCGCCCCTCCTCTCTGACCCAAACATAGGAAAACTTGTACTGTTCTTCCCGTCGAATACAAAGGCCGTCGCCATCATCTCTGCCAAAGCAGCTATCCCCTGTCCTCCTCGTCCGTGTATTCGAATCTGTTTCAAGCCCTATCACCCCATGGAGCGGCAACCTGCCGTGGCCCGGTCGGTCGATCCTCCTTCAGAGCCGTGGCCTTGGGCCGGTTCAAAGGCCCTATGTTTCGGACACCCCTCCGCGTGTCGTCAGTAATCCAGATAGTATACGGACGGATTCGTCCCGAATTCGGGATGCAGAGGCGCGCCTTTCTTTCCCCGGATGAGAGGCGCGACTTTGCTATCGGGGTCATCCAGATCTCCAAAGGAGCGCGCATTTGCAGGACACGCCAGCACACAAGCCGGCGTCGCCTCCTTGTCCACTCCTGGCTCTAGTCCCCTTTGAAGGCCTCGATCAATCCTCTCGCAACAGAAGTCACACTTAAGAACGGTTCTCTTTTTGTATTTGCGCCAGTCCCTTCCCAGTTCTTCATAAGGCGTAAGCCCCTGTCCCGGGAAATACCCGCTCCCTTCGTCACCATAGTAGCTTCGTTGCTGATAAGGGCAGGCCATCAGACACGATCGACAACCCATGCACTGCTCGTAATCGATCACGACAATTCCGTCTTCTCTCTTTGTGGTTGCACCGGTCGGGCATACCTCTACGCAGGGAGCATCCAGACAATGATTGCAGAGCACGGGATAAATGAGCTTTCTGACGGAGGGGTATTCCCCGATTTCTCCAATCAACACCCTGTTCCAAAATAAGAGAGGGGGAAGAAAGTGCTCCTGCTTGCAACTGATCATGCACGCATAGCAACCCACACATCTCTTCAAATCAATGACCATTCCCCATCTCACCGCGCTATCCCCTGGAAACCCTGACTCTGGTACATGTTTCCATATTCATGCTCAAAGGGTCGATATGCTCCCAGTCCAATTCAAGGAGAATATCGAAGTTCGTCCCCTTGCCCTTGGCAATAGGGAGCCCCTTGGCCCAATGCCCTGAACATGCGGCAATGGCCACTGTGTCTGGGTGCATCCCTTCCATGGTCTTGAGCGTCCCCGTGACTTTTCTTCCTTTGCAAGTTTCTATGGAAATCCTATCTCCGTCTCTAAATCCCTTCTGCGCCGCCGCCTTGGAGTTCATCGTGATGTTATACGTATAGGGGTTCATAGCACTGGCCTCATCAATCCAGGGCACTTCCGGCGTCATTGAGCCAGTATGCATAATGTCACGATAAGAAAATGCGTACAAATCATAGGACGGGTCATCCAATTTACTGGGCACAGCCGGAAACCAGCTGATCAGGGGTGCAAACTGTTCAAAGTCCAGGCTTAGGGAGACCTCTTCCACAATCTTTCTGGTCCTCTTTCCGATATCGATCATGAATTCCAGATAGATCGGTACTCTGGCGTCGACGAACCAGCGCCAATACACCTCATCTATCTGCTTCGGCCATTTGATAAATCCTTTCTCTTTGAAGTAGTCAATGCCGTGCTCAGGGCCGAACAATGACTTCAAGGCCCTGTCACCCAATTCTTCCCACGAGATCTTCTCGCCAGGAGCAAGCCTGTATTCATCTTCAAAGCTGAAGAAGCTGTTCCAGAACGCATTGAGCCGGTCACGCCTTCCAATTCTGTCTGCAATATCCATCATGACTTGACAGACATACCTTCGCTCATGGGAGGGGTTGATCACCGGTTGATAGATGTGGAAACACCATGGCTCTGTACCGAAAGGGTAATTGAAAAAGAACCCATATCCCTCTAGCCAGGTTAACGTCTCAAGGTAACTCGTGTCGGGCAGTACGATGTCCGCAAATCCCTCTGTGAATTCGTTATTAAACAGCTCGAAGACGGCGATAAAGGGAATCTTCTTAAAGTTGTTCGCGATGATCTCCCGGTTAGCAACACTGGTGATAACGTTTGATCCGTGGCCGATCACCATCTCAATTTTGAGCGGGATATCAAACTTTTTCCAGATCTCGTCCTGGTCTGAAAAGCCGTAAACCGGGGAGAGAGAATTCATCGTAAACAGTTCTCTCAGGCTCAAATCCTCCGGCTTCTTTGGCTCATGTACGGGCCAGGGCTTGTGACCGCCCGTGATTAGCCACTGTTTCGTCACAACAAACCCATCTTCACCGGCTTCGGGGGTGAATCTGGGCTTGCCAGTATCCCCGAACCCGTGGCACCGAGGCGGCCAACCCAGAGTGCCTCCCGGAACATCCGCCGATCCCACGATCTGGTTCAGCAGAGAAACAGCGAAGCACGTTTGTGTTGAGTTGGAATGACCTTGACCTCCTCTAAAAATCACCGCTGATGCGGGTCTAAAGGGAAGCGTGTGGCGGTCGATCCGTATCGTCGCCCCAACCATAGCTGCTTCGGCGAATTCCGCCGCAATCCTTCTTATGGTCGAGGAATGAACCGTCGATGCCTCAGCCGCAAACTCCGGCGTGTATTGCTTAAGGTGTTCCTTGATCAGGGAAAATGCAGGCGTACAAGGCGTCCCGTCCACCTTAAACGTCCCCTCCAGAGTCGGGGCATCCAGGCTCGGATCATCATAATGTTTTGGCGTATGAGAGGACCCATCCCAGACCAGAGGCTTTCCATTTTCAATATCCCGAACGTAATGGCCATCCGCCTTGATGAGGTAAGGGCCGTTGGTTTTCCACCTTAGGTAGTCCTCATCCAAGATCCCTAATTCATTCAATATGGTATTGCACATGGCCAGGGCAATAGCACCATCCGTACCAGGGATCAGGGGAATCCATTCCGTCGCCTTCCCGCCGCTGAAATTACATATGGGATCAAAAACAACGGTCTTCATTCCTCTTGCTCGAGCCTCAGCGGCCAGTCGCATGGTTGCAGCAGCCGAATGCCCGGAACCACTACCCTTGCTTGCTCCGAAATAAATGGCATAATTGCAGTAATTAAAATCGGGTACAATGGACCAAGAAGCGTGAACCATGCCCGCCACAAGATGGGCCCCGTTCCCGCAGTGAAGCGCACCGCCGCTGGACCAGTGTTGGGGTGCGCCTTTTTCCGATTTCACCATGGCTCTCATCGGCATCTTGAAACCATAGGCATTACTCATGGATCTGATTGTTGTGCCCTGCAGCAGAAGCTTCCTAGGATCATCATCCATGATCTTTTTGAGTCTGTCTGCGATCTCCTCCAGCGCTTCTTCCCAGGTTATCCTTTTCCACTTGGGGTCTTCATATAACCCCTTCTTAGGATTTGTTCTCCTGAGCGGATAGTTGAGGCGGTTTGGGTCGTAAAGGAATTGCAGCCCTGCCACACCTTTTCCGCAAACGCCCCCGCGAGCCCCTAACCATGTCTGCTCATTTCCTTCGATCTTTGTCGCAATGCCCTTGACCCGCCTTACCTTGATGCCGCACTCCGCGTAACACATCCCGCACTGGGTCGGAATCCAGACATCTTCGACCATTTGCACTGCATTTCCCGCCTTCAGGGCCATGTAATCCCCCAAGAACATTCCTCACGGGCTGAGGGGTACTTTGAGATTGAGGACCGTATACGCGCCGGGGAGTCTCCCACGCAAGCCTCGTGTTGATGAAAATGTCTAATGTCTGAGGTCTGAGTTTAATCAAAAATACTTGACAAGGCCGTTCTTGTCAACCCCCATTTTGATGGTACTCTCAATTTTTTGCGCAAAATTCTTCTCTGCCAACTCCTTAAACTGATTTTTCACAGTTGATAAAAATCATGAATTTCTATTTAGATGATGAAGGTCATAAGAAGCCCCTTTTTTGGAGTCGGTGTATAGCTGATTTTGCCTTGTGTATACGGGGTCAAGCGGACGCTGCCGGCGACATTCTTGAAGCCTGTGTGAGTACCTACTTAAAAGAGGAACTGCATCCAGATATGGTATAGGAGTCTGCGAAAACTACAATATATTGCTTGAAATCGACCAGGCTGTGCGGTAGAGTCGAATCAAGCCAAGACTCTCTTGTCACCTACAGACTATTTCTGTTCCACATGAAAAGGCCTGGGTTCCGGAATCAACCTTCCGTAAATCAGGGGGAAGGGGTGTTCCTGGTAGGGTAGCCAGCCAAGATCTAATGGAAAGGAGAGGAGCTTATGCCGGCCTCTTTTATGACGCTCTTTCCCAACGTCCTTAACAGTCTGGAAGGGGTGAAGCACACTATTCAGACAAGTGCCACTCTTTCAGAGACGATTCTACGATCTCATTCTTTGGGTTTTGCCCTGATCAAGAGGACAAATGATCTTGGTTGCCAATTAATGAAACGATTTCTGCCCTTAACCTTTCCTGTGAATCAAAGGACCTGCTCCCAACTCTTCAAGATCTGGCGCGATGGATCGGGGGGCCTCTTGTCTGTGGTTGAAAAAACCGTGTTGGGATACCTGGCCCGTTCTCATCAGGAGAGGCTGGCAGAGTTGGAGTTTTTAAAGGTCTTCACCGAAGAGCCCGCCCCTCAGGACTGGACCGTTGAATACAATGATACCAATGTTATCCTTGATTTACCGGGTCTTAGACTGATTGACATCTCGGCGGATGTCAAACACAAGATCCAGAACTATGGGGTCGTCTTTGCTCCCCGTGCGGGACATCATTCCAATATTGCCGAACGAGTGGCTCTTTACATGAGAGGTCATGGTCTCACCCGTATGGGGGTTGTGGAGCAGAAGTGCGCTGAGGACATTCCGCTCTATGTCGATGGCGTGAGGCATTATGAGGATTTTGATGGACAGGTTGAACAGTACAGGAAGGTCTTGGAGCATCTAAATGACCTGACAGGCTATCCCCCCCATCTGATAGCCATCTGTCAGCCGGGCCCACTCCTCCTGGGCACCCTCATCCTCCACCCCTATCTAGGAAAGACATTCGGTTCTGCCGGCTCACCCATGCACACGGAAGCCGAGAAGGGATATCTGACGGATTTTTCCCGCCTTGTCGGTGAAGGCTATATTGATAAGCTCATAACATTGCTCGGTCATACTGTCTCAAAAGGCCATGAAGGTGCGGGCAGGGTGACCTATGATGGCAGGTTGCAGGTCCTTGGCCTTTACCTCTTAGGGATGGATCAGCATGCCAGGAATTTCAGGCGTCTTCTAACGGATTTAAGGCAAGGGAACGAACAAGACGCCAGACGTCAGAAGATCTTCTATCAATGGTATAATTTTGTGCATCATGCCCCCCTCGGGTTCATTAAGGATACCTATAAAAAGGTCTTTGTGAGAAACGAGTTAATCAGGGGTGAGCTGTCCATCTTTGGTAAAAAAATCGGCATCAAGGACTATCCCGGTTCAGTTCCAATATGGGCGCTTGGAGGGACAAAAGATGAGATTACCCCATCTTTGCAGGCAACGGGTCACATGGAACTGATCGATTCGGTGCCTCCGGAAGATAAACTCACAATGACCTGTGAGGGGGGACATATGGCGCTCTTCCGCTCCCAAAAAATCCTTCGGGACTATTACAAGAAGGTCGTGGAGTTCTTACTTGCCCGCAGTGACAGGACTTAATCGCTCTTTTTTGTTTTATCAGGGCCATCCTTTCTTGAGGGGGCAAACTGATCGAAGAACGATTGGAGGGGCGATAGGCCGGTCATGGCTTTTTGGGCTGCCCCTGAAAGCTCCATTCCAAGTTCCAGCCACCTTTTAAATTGTGCATCAGCGGCACTCTTGTATTTCAGATAGTTCTCAAGGGTTTGCTGAAGGTAATTTTGGAAAAATTCATCGAGAACATTCCCGCCGTATCGAATAATCAAGTGCAGGAGAGGAACGGGCAAAAGGGCATTTCTATTTCTGGCTTCTTCTAATATAATCTGGGTAAGAATAAAGCCGGTCACATCCTCTTTAGTCTTTGCATCTACGACCTCCACACGTCGCCCCTGCCTGATAAGATCTGCCACCTGGCTGAGTGTCACATATTCGCTTCTTCCGGTGTCATAAAGTCTCCTGTTCGTGTATTTCTTGAGGACAACCTTTTCGTTCATTTTCTCCTTCCTTTTTTTGTTGTGTTTTGTTGTCACAGCGCAAAATAAACATGGATTTTGGCTATCTTACTTCTTTGAAGATATTGCCTTTATAGTTGTATCTATCAGGCATTACAATATGTTATGTAAGAATCTCTTTCAAGTTGAAAAAAAGAAAAATTTGTTGCACTGCAAAATAATCTCTTGACAATACAAATTAAAGATCTATAATGGGATTATGCCCAGATCGAGGGAAATATAAGATCAAAAAATGTAGGAGGTATTCTTAGCATGGAACCTGCAAAGATTGCAAAACAATTGATCGATTTCCAAAAAAGCACCTTTGACAACAGCTTCAATGCCATGGTCATGCTTCAAGAGCAGACAGAAAGGATGGTTAATATGGGATTGGAGCAGGCCACGTGGTTGCCCGAGGAGGGCAGAAGAGTCATCACCGAGTGGATCAAAGCTTACAAAAAAGGACGCGATGATTTCAAGAACCTTGTTGATGAGAACTTCAAAAAGGTAGGCGACTTTTTTGCAAAAGCCACGCAAGGCCAAGAGGATGAAAAGGCCCAAAAACCGAAGACAAAACGACCTTTAAAGGAGGATTAAAATGGACCAAACGCAACTATTTAAGCAGATGATCGAGTTTCAAAAGGCCACATTTGACAACAGCTTCAATGCCATGGTCAGCATGCAGGAGCAGGCGGAAAAAATGGCCGACACCTTCTTAGAGCAGGCCACATGGCTGCCCGAGGAGGGAAAAAAGGTCGTAACAGACTGGATCAAGGCCTACAAGAAAGGCTATGAGGATTTCAAGAAGGCTGTCGATGCGAATTTTGAAAGGGTTGAAGAGTTTTTCGCCTCATCCTCGAAATAGTATTTCCTGATGAAATCCTCGCCCGATAATGCTATCATAGACCACTAAAAAAAGGAGATTTTCTGCTGTTGCTTTGGATAGGGGAGTATTTGCTCGCTCACTTTCGACGGCCTAAAGGCCTTCGGATAGCCTGGCCGAGCACCTCCCCATCCTGTCCTTTCAATTTATCAGGATTCCTTTACCCATAAGTGGAAGATGCCTCGGAATTCCGGACGGAATCCAAGGGAGGGGAGCAATGAAAAACCCGATCGATCAGGCCCTTAACGCCTATCAATCATTCGCCGGCTGTCTGGAAAAGCTGTCCGAAATGAATCTGTCTCTGCTCGGTTCCACCACGGAGCAGGCCAGGGCGACCCAGATCTACTGGAACGGAATTTTGAAGTACACCGGTGAATTCATGACGCCATACTGGACGGCCCTAAATGCCTTCACCAATTTAGAGAAAGAGAAGCTAGTACGCCATCATCCCTGGGAGAGCCTACAGGACTACCTGGAGCTTTTCCAGTTCAATATCCAGGTAGCCGAAAAGGGCCTAAAAAGCAGTTTTAAAGGCATGAGTGGCTACCATCTTAGAGAGATGAACAGGGCCTTTGCGGCATGGCTCAACACTGTCTTTGATCAAGAGGGAGAAAATCTGACCGCCTTTACGGAAAGGCAGGCCAAGCTCATGGAGAAGGTGGTTTATGAGTACCCCCAGGCCATTCGGGACATCAAACCGGAATACGGATTCCATTTTGAAAACAAAGGCTACGAAAAAGTGGCAGAGACAGGGCGTTTTTTGCTTTATCAGGTATTCCCCAGCGATAAAAAGGTCAATGTGAGGAAGGATGCAAAACCCATCGTCATTATCCCGCCCTATGTACTGGGTGCCAATATCCTGGCCTTCCTCCCCGGTGAGAATAAGAGCTATACACATGCCTATGCAAACCAAGGCATTCCCACCTATATACGAATCATGAAGGATATAGATACAACACCTCCTGTCCAGGTCATGACCGGTGAGGACGATGCACTCGATACACGATTGTTCTGTGAACGCGTTAAAGAAAGGCACGGAAGAGATGTAACTCTTAACGGGTTCTGCCAGGGGGGGTTCATAGCTGTTCTAGATCTTCTCACCGGCAAACTGGACGGGTTGGTTGACGCGTTGATTACCTGTGTCGCCCCCATGGACGGCACGCGGAGCAAGGCACTGGTTGAATACATGGAGCACCTGCCGCCACGATTCAGGGATCTGGGGTACGCTGTAAAGACATTGCCCAATGGTAACCAGGTCGTGGATGGAAAGGTGATGAGCTGGGTTTACAAGCTCAAGAGTATGGAAAAAGAGGCACCGATCTTCTCTTTCTACCGTGACCTGATGATGTTTGACAAGTCGGATATTCAAGAGGTCAAGATCACAAAGACCGCAGCGGCCCTCAATAACTGGCTCATTTATGACCGAAACGATCTGCCCGTTGCCATTACAAAAATGAGCTTTGATTCCTACACCATCCCTGTGGAGAAGGACGGCACTATCCCCGTTAAGCTCTTTCATCGGAAGTTGAACTTCAAAAGGCTTCAGGAGAGAGGGATTCATGTTATGATCTGTTACGGAGAGCAGGATGATCTGGTGGACAAAGAATCCGCTCTTGCCCCGACAGATTACATCGATGCCGAGGTCACTCCCTTTCCGAAAGGCCACGGGGCCATCGCCACCTCATGGTCGCATCCTTCTTCTGAATGCGCCCTTCACACCCGCTTTGGCGACAACAATAGATACCGGGGCCCAGTCCGTTTTCAACTGGATTTAGAAGAGGAACTGAAGAGAAAATAATAGTAATATTTTCACAAAATGAATGAGGAAATGTCTCAATGGACAGGCAATTTTTAGAATTCTGGGGAAACTTCCTACTCAATGTGGCGAAAGGTCAAAAACAGTTTGAAGACATGACCAGATGGATCCATCAGGGATTTAAGGGGTTTGACGATCTGAATACCATGTTCAGTAGATGTTACGGATTGGAGAAATTGAGGCAGGATAGCCCCGATTACATCAAGGCATGGCAAGATGCTATGGACGTTTTTCAAAGGTCATTCAAGGATTATTTGAGCCTGATGAACGTTGTCCCCAGATATGAATACGACGAATTGGTCAAGAAGTATGAAGACCTCAAGAAAAGGGTCGCGGACCGGGAAGAAACCATTAAGCACTTACAGTTGCTATTGGAGAGACAGGGAAAGGATGAAGGCCATTTGACAAAAGGATTCCATGATCTAATAAAGAAACAGACCGAAGAGTTTCAAGAACTGATGAAAAGCCTCGGCCAATCCCTTGAAAAGAGAACTGCAAGCAAGGCATAGGGTCCATGGTTCAGGGCAAATGGTAGTCTTTTGCCCTAAAACCATGAACGGTGGCTCCAGATATCCTCTTTCAGATCCTTCATATCCTCCTGAAGCATCAGGTACATGGACGCATTCTGAATAGCCAGTCCACCCTGCTGTGCCAAGGCAGTAACCAGCATGATCTCATCCTCGGTGAATTCCCTGGGGACACCGCTATAAAGCCTCAAGACGCCAATAATCTCATCCCGAGATTTGATAGGCACGCAGAGGATAGAAACTATCCCTTCCTCTTCTTTTTCCTTTCGATATTGAACCCCTTTATCTTTTGCGGCATCCTTGACCACCACCGGCTCTCCTTTCAATGCCTCAGCAATGCTCTTTTCAGCGGAGATTGGGCCTTTATGAAGGTATTTCTCGCTCAGGCCATAGCTGGCAACAAGCTCCAGGTTTTGCTTATTCTCATCAAGCAGGCGAACAGAGGCGCCTTTTACCCGAAGGGCCTCCGCCAATTCTGATGACAGGATATGCATGATCTTCCTGATATCCAGGCTCGAATTGATACTGGCGGCAAGGTCATGAAAAAGCCTCGTGTTCTCCTTGATTTTTGCAAACAGCCTTGCATTCTCAATGGCCATGCCTCCTTGTTCTGCCAGTGCCCTTAAAAAACCGATCTCATCTTGAGAAAACCTCCTTGGTTTAGCCGTGTAGAGCGAAAGAACGCCCAGGTTCTTCTTTTTCACCGTGACAGGAACGATCAACATGGACGCGATACCTTCCGCCTTCTTGGCTTCATGCTCTTCCAATCTGGGGTCCTTGGTCGCATCGCGGGAATAAAGGTAGCCCTCTTTCATGACAACGGAGGCAATAACCTGCACATGGAAGAGTAATCTATAATACTTTTCAGACAGCCCCGCCTGGGCCGCCGGATAAAATTCATTTTTCTCTTCATCCGTCAGCCAGAGACAGGCCGCCTTTGCCTTCATGGTTGCAACGGCACTCTGAACAATCGATCTGAGAAGTTCATCCTTATCCAGGGTCGTCCCAAAGGCCGTGCTGACCTTGCAAATGGTCCTAAAAAAATCGTTTTTCTTCGTCATTCTCTATCTCCTTCATGTTCTATTTTCCTCTCTTCTTGGAACGGCTCTTGGCTTTGCTTTCCTCTTCTTTCCCTATATGGTCCCTCTCCTTTAGCCACTGGATGATCTTGGGGGCAAACTCTTTCTGTGTTTTCGAACTGACATAGATACCGATATGGCCCGTATCCAGGCAGATGTCCTCTTTATCTTTGCTGCCCACCTTACTGGTCAGGAGCTCACAGGCACCCGGGGGCACCAGGTGATCATACTGGCCATAAAAGTTCAAAACGGGCATGGTAATATCATTAAGATCCACCCTCTTCCCGCCTACCACCATCCTGTTTTGTATCAGCAGATTCTCATGATAACAATCCTTGACGAACTGCCTGAAGGTCTCCCCGGGCACATCCGGGCTGTCAAAGATCCATTTTTCCATACGGACGAAGTTTTCAACAAAGGCCTTGTTATCCATATTTTCCAAGAAACCCATGTACTTATCAATCATTAATCGGGCAGGATTGAGCAGAAGAAATCCGAAATTCATCAGATCTCCTGGCATATTTCCAAAGGTATCCACCATACGGTCCACATCCACATCCTTCATCCAGATATGCAAAAGCCCCTGATCCGTATCAAAATTGGTGGGGGTCACCGTCGTTATGAGATTCTTGATCTTGTCAGGATGCAGGGCCGAATAGATAACACAAAACGTCCCGCCCATACAGATGCCCATGAGATTAATCTTGGGAAGATCATGGCGCTGTCTGATAAAATTCACCATATTATCCATGTAACCGTTCACATGATCATCGATCGTGAGAAATCGGTCTTTGCGTGTCGGATATCCCCAATCGACCATATAGAGGTCTAACCCGGATCTTAAGAAGGTCTGCACAACACTCCTTCCCGGCTGGAGATCGAGCATGGTTTCTCTATTGATCAGTGCATACACCACCATAAGCGGCGTATTAAACTGGGTCTCTGTGACAGGTAAATAGTGCTTGAGTCTAACCCTATCTTCCTCATAGACCACATCATAGGGCGTGGTCGCAATGGCCGTTTCCAGCGGTCCGAGCAAAACGTCAGACGCCCTCTGAACGCGTTCCTGAGCCTTGTCGGCATCCTCTGCAAGTTTTGAAACGATAAGGTCAACCGGTATTTTGGGCCTGGCCATAACCATCCCTCCATAAAATCGCCTTACGATCTTATATAATGCGGCTTCGCCGCTGGGTAAGACTGCAGGTACGTCCCCCCAACTTACCCTACCCTCTATTCCCGACAGGGCTAAGATGCCTAAAATAAAAATGATTCATGATTAATACCCTATTAAAAGGCACCCTATCTCTATAAATCATTTGTGTCTGAATCCTTGCTTTGGCTCACTTTAGGCGCCCTGTCTTTCTGTCTCTTTTCCAGCCGTTTGATCCTCTTTTTGAGCTGATAAAGCTCCTTGTAAAGGTCATCCATGTCTTTATTGGTAGGCACCGGCAAAGTCTGAAAGATGTCCTGAAAAAATTCCTGTCTGGCTACCAGAAACCCTTCCATGGCATCAAGGGTCTTCCCCATAACCTTGGTGTACTCTGAGGATTTAAAAAGGGTCATGTAATGACCTTCAAGAATCTTAAGCCACATACGATAATACTCTTGCGAGCTCTCAGGAAGTTTTCCCTCTCGGGTTAGTTCTTCCAGCTTGTCCTGCATGATCTTAAGGGATTTCTCCATGGGAAGATAGATCAGGTACAGGAACTCCCCCATAGCCCCTTCAAACAGGTTGAATTTATCAACCATTCGGGCTGATCTTTCCTGATAGAAACGGGTCAGCCCTAACTGAGGGAAGTTCAAGAATTTTCTAAATTCCTTTTCATAGATGTCTGTCCAGGCCCTTAAGGCATCCTGATCGATGTCTTCAAATTTGTAGGCCTCTGTATGCCTTCCTAAATGCGCGGTCCTCTCCAGCCACTGCTGCTGGAGACTGAAATATCTTTTCCACCCTGTCTGCACCGTTCTTACAAAAATCTCCGGGAGGGTATTGATGCCTTTCGAGAGGTTCTCCACCACACCTGGATCACTCATAATCGACGACAATGTCTGCCATGTTTTTAGTGCGGACTCCATGGATTCCTGCACCCTTGTCTTATGGCCGTTTCTTGGTGGTGATGGTTTTTGGGAAGGTGTCTCCGTAATGGGCCATGCCTTCATCATTGATCCCCAGAAATCGCTGGCCGATTTCATCCAGGCCTCAATTAGGGTCTTTGGGCCATTATTTTCCTGTTTTCTCTGATTCATAATTCACCTTTATTTATTATAACTTAAGATAAAGTCATTCTCTATTGTTGATGTCTCGTCTCTTATTACCTTCAGAATAATAACGCTTTATGAATTATGAGTATACTATTATGAGTAATGATAGAGACTATAGATTCTTAATTGTGAGGAAGTTCCTCCTGGGCTACTAAAGTAAAAAGAAACAAGATTAATTTCAAAGGAAAAATGGTTACAAGGGGAAGCCGGGTCAAGACAGACAAGAAGGCAATAGGCATTCAGATAAAAGACTATAATCAATATGCATCATAAATATGAAAATGAATCTAAGTCTCGCCTTAACGAATGGAAGAACAAGAGATTTATATCCACCATTTGATCACAACTCCGGATCGATGTAAAATAACTCCTAAGGAAATTCGATCATGGTCAGTGCGGATTCAGGCCATATTGTAGATGGAATCAAGAGGTTTTATGATCCTATAGCAAGAGCTGAAGAGACGGCCCGGATCGTGTGCAGGGGCAATCAAAGGAGGTATTACCGTTTCCGGCCGGCCAGATTCTATGGAGGGATCGGAACCGCAGACTGTGTCGGGTGCTGTCTCCGCTGCCTGTTCTGCTGGTCCTGGGACAAGGTCCTAAAGCCTGGCCGATACGGCAAGTTTTATTCACCACAGCAGGTCGTCGGTAGGCTGACAAGCATTGCCTACAAAAAGGGGTTCAGACAGGTCAGGATCAGCGGTAACGAGCCAACCCTCGCGAGGGATCATCTTCTCCAGATCCTGGACCAGATTCCGGGAGATATCCTCTTCATCCTTGAGACCAATGGGATCCTGATCGGGCAAGACTCCACCTATGCCCGGGATCTATCCAGGTTTGAGAACCTCTACGTTCGGGTGAGCATGAAGGGGACAAGTGAGCCAGAATTTACCAGGCTGACTGGAGCAGAGTCATCAGGCTTTAGACTGCAAATGGGGGCATTAGAAAATCTGGCTCGCTTCAATGTGACAACGCATCCAGCGGTTATGGTCAGTTTCTCGACTCCTGAAAACATCAAAGGTTTCAAGAGGAGGCTCGGGGAGATCCATGAAGATTTCGAAGACTTCGAGGTAGAAGAACTCGCGCTTTACGGAACGGTGGAAGAACGATTGATGAAGGCAGGTCTTGAATACGACATGGCCCATGAGCCCACATGTATTCCCCCTGAACAGGTCTAAGGATAGGAATTGCCTGCGTCACAGCTCAGCGACCGGATTCTTGAAGCTGCAAGGCATAATGG
>CAYVMN010000030.1:0-27488 GCA_964452575.1 uncultured Desulfobacteraceae bacterium
GTGTACTGCATGCCGGGGTTGTCAGATTGCCTGCAAGCAATGGAATCAACTGCCGGCCACAAAGACAGAGAACTGGGGGAGCATGCAGAACCCCAAGGATCTGTCCTTTTACACCTATAAGGTGGTTCGATTCAACGAACAGATGGGGCCTGGCAACAAGCCGGTATGGTATTTTTTCCCTGACCAGTGCCGGCACTGCCTTGAACCCCCCTGCAAGGAGGCTGCCGAGGGGGAGGTCCCGGATGGGATAATCATTGACGGTCCGACAGGTGCTGTGCTCTACACGGATAAGCTCAAGAAGGCGAAGGCAGCCGGGATCATAGATGCTTGCCCCTTCAATATCCCGAGGGCCCAAAAAGGCACCGGCTATATGTCAAAGTGCACCATGTGTGTGGAAAGGGTCCATAACGGGCTCTTGCCGGCCTGCGTCAAAACGTGTCCTACTGGCGCGATGAACTTCGGCGACAGGGATAAGATGGTTGACCAGGCCAAGAAAAGGCTTGAGGTAGTGAAATCTAAATTCCCAAAGGCAACGCTGAGCGGGCTTGAAGACCTGCGCGTGTTTTACCTTCTGGCAGATGCGCCTGAGAAGTATTACAAGTTCGCCAGTGTGGATTCCCTACCTATGGGCATGGACAGAAAGATGGCCCTCAAGAAGATCGGAAGGTCCCTGAGGGATCTTTCCAGGGAATGGCAGCTAATGCATAAACTGGCCGGGTAAGGTAACGTCGGCATCTTCAATGAATAGATTAAGGGGGGTACTCGGGGAAGAGATGTGCGACAAGATCTGTTGAAATATATTGACCGAATAATGCACCAGAGGCCGATGGCAAAAGAGGCCCTGGCCCCCTTCCGGGACCTCGTCTTCCTCATGAGGGAAACTGAACCGGAGGCCAAAGGGGTGAGAGTGGAAAATCGACTTAAGGGGATAAAGCAGGAGCAGGGTTTCCCCCTCTTTTCACGGGGGGACCTGCCCCTTGATCTCGATTCGGCCTCAGGGCTCCTAGAGAGATTCCTGGGACACCTGATGGCCACTGAGAGAGAGGATAGGGAAGGCTTGAAGAAGGCCCTGCAATGCTCTGAGGCGGAACCCGAGTGGCCCAAGATGGTGTTCAAGGCGATACTCGGCCAGGATGAGAAGGCCTTATCAGGAATCGCAAGGGAGGTTGATCTAGATCCCATGGTCCTTCAGTTCCTTGGAGGAGTGGCCATGAGGCCTTCACTTCGCGCCCTTCGTGATGCCGTCTCTGATACCATTGACAAGGATAGATGGGAATTCGGGTACTGCCCCCTCTGCGGTTCTCAGCCGGACATGGCCTATTTCGAAAAGACAGGGAAGAGGTATCTACACTGTGGGCTCTGCGGAGAGGAGTGGCCCTTTCCCAGGGTACGGTGTCCCTTCTGTGACAACCATGATCATGAGACGCTGGGTTACTTCCAGGCCGATGAAGAAGAGGGGTTTCGGGTCTATTTTTGCAAACAATGCCAGAGATACGTGAAGACCTTGGATAAGCGGGTTATTGAGGAAGCGGCGCCATTGGAGCTGGAATATCTGGCCACCCTTCACCTGGATGTCCTGGCTGCTGAGCATGGGTTTAAATAGCATCCCCCGGTGCGCCAAGGCCTTTTCACCGTAAGAATTCGCCCAACTTCTGATCCAGAAAGGCCTCACTACGTGCTCCCACGATCTTCTCAACAATTATTCCGTCCCTTATTAAATATAGGACTGGAATGGCCGTGATCTTCAGATCGCGCAATATGTCTTCCTTGGCGAAATAGACCGGAAAATTGATTTTCACCCGGTCAAGGAGTGCCTGAAGGGTCGAAGGCCCCCCAATCTCAAAGCTGAGTCCAAAAAATTCGACCCCACGAGACCTATACCGACTATAAAGCCTTATGAGTGCCGGGAGTTCCTGCCTGCAGGGGCCACACCAGGAGGCCATATGGATTATCAGCCTCGGGGAGCCCTTATCGGTCATGAGCCGATGGATTCCTGCCTGATTTATCTCGGCGACAGGTATTCTGGGAGATTCGGCCGTGGCATCCCGAATATAAAGGCCCACTATCAGGGATACGATGATGCACATGGTACCGCAAGAGGCCCTGGATCCGATGGACCTGTTCTTATCCCAAGACCCTTTCCTGTATATCATAGCGTATTTAGTCTTTTTCGCGGCACTTATCTGACTCCGCTTCATGTGTCTTCATGACCTCACTTTTTTGAAAACCTGTCCTCCAAAACCAGGTAGATCCACCTCAATCTCGTATCCTTTCAGCCTCCCGACAATGACGCCTCCGGATTTGATATGGAGCCAAATTTGGTTCTCCCTAATCTCCCACTTGAAAAGGGCTGTCTCCTCTCTTAGGGTCCACGAACCCCTGCCGTCCGTCATGAGCTCAAGGAACACCTTGGGGCCATCTTGGTCATTGGACATTTCGGCCTCATATTTTCCGGCCCAGTTATCTGTGCCTCGACAGGATAGGATTGACAAGATGACAAGGATCAGGGCCCCTATCATAAGAGATCGAGGTGCCATCAAAATTAGATCTCCTTGATTTGCAGTGAAAATCTTTCTTCCAGATGTAAGGCCTTATCATAGAAGAAGATGTGCACAGCCATGCCCAGCCAGATCACGTCCCTCAAGAGAGTCCACGAGCTTATCTTTTCCCCCAGTGCATCGAAACAACCGCAAGGAATGGATGCACCCCTCAATAGATTTACTAGAAGGGCAACGGCAAATGCAATTAAGAGTGCCCCTATGACTGTCACAGCAGATCTTGAGCGAACACCCGCAAGGAGAAGCATCCCGGCAATGAGTTCGACCCAGGGAAGGACAACCGCCGAGATATTCACCACCCAATAGGGGAGTATTTGATAGCCGGCAATGACCTCTGCGAATTCCGCGCTATAGTTGATCTTGTACATACTGGCATAAATAAAAAGCCCACCCAGATACAATCTCAAGATCAAGGCAAGATATCGGTGGGTCAAAATATGTCTAAGAAATAATAGGGACTTCATGGCACAACGGGATAACCCTTCTCTTCCCAGGTGGACAATCCGCCGGAGAGGACCTTCACATTTCTGTGCCCTCGGCCAACAAGTCTTGAGGCCACGCCTTCGTCATAGAGCCTGCTGACGGTTCTGCCGTAAACGATGAGTTCCTTGGCAGGATCAATGGTACTCAGCTTCATCATATACACGAAGTCAAATAGGGTGAGAGGCAGATTGACTGCGCCTTGAATGCGTTTTTGTTGAAAGAGCTCAGGGGGTCGTGCGTCTACAAAAAGAGATGCCCCGGTATCGTATTTGATCTTTGCCCAATCAACGTCTATGAGAGGAGAGGATTGGCCCGACCAGGATTGTGGGATTAGGCTGATTCCTGAAGGATTGGAGTGGTTGTACGCAAGACCCATTGCCAGGCCAACACCCAGTATCAGAAGGAAATCCATTATTGACAGTCGCCTTGCCCTTCTTGCCTCCTTCCGGATGGCAGATCTTATGTGGCCCCTGGCCTTTTCGAGCAACTCGATCCTGAGGTTACCCGCCTTGAGTTTATCAATTGTGTCTTTCAGTTCTACCTTTCTGTCTGCCAATTCCCGATTGAGTTTCTGCATCCTCCTGACAGATTGGGCGTTTGACAAAAAGATCATAAGGTTCTTAAAAAGGATGTGAAGAAGATCACGGTCTTGCCCCAACGTGATTTCTCCGCCTGAGGCCTTTCCGAGACCTATGAGCCCGACAGTCGATCTGTCGGGTGCAAACATTAGGACATGGCTTGCCCGGAACGGAATTGCCGGATGGTCAAACCGTTCCTTGTCAATGGGTGTCCTGACCTCCATGGGAGAAAGGTGCATTCGGCTGGCCGCCTCAAGAACTCTCGTGATGAGTGACTCTCTATCTTCAACAGATAGTCTCCTGATCCTGTTTTTTCCAATGCCGCGATGCCCTAAGCTCCCTGAATTATTGTCCCTGTTCAGCAATAGGAAATAACCCTCGACCACACCGAATGCACCCATGAGCGTCAAGAGGAAGGTCTCCATGATCTTTTCCGGGTCGTCAAGGCCTGTCATCTCGCGCACAGCATCGCTTACGATCTTTAGGTGAAAGATTCTTCTGTCCGAATCCCTTTCAATGCGAGCCCTGTTAGCAAGGGCCTCCTCCAAGGCATCGCTCTTTTCCCCAAGATCCGAGCGCAGGCCATTGAGGATGCGCAAGGAGTCTGCATACCTGAGATGGGTGATGAGGTGCTCGGTGAAGCTGATGAGATAGGCAATCTCTGCAGGGGTATAATCTTCCTTTAGGATCTTTTCCCCGAGCCCAACAAATCCTGAGGTCCCTCTGTTCATGGACCACCTGATAAGGAGTCTTGTCTGAGGATGGGAAAGGATGGAGGCCTCCAGTTCAGGCAGGGAAGCCGACCGGGGCGGGGTAGGGTGATACTCACTTAGTATCTCCGCTATTTTTTCACGAATTATATCCTCGTCCTCTTCTTTAAAGCCACGGCTCACCATCAGATCATTCGGGAATTCCTCGTCCTTAAGTAGGACATACCCATTCGAGATTCCAAAGGTGCCCATAACAGCCAGCAAAAAGGTATCCAAGATCTTATCCATGTCTCTTAGGCCACTTAGCTCCCGCCAGGCATTGTGAAGGGCACCTAGGTAGAAAAACCCCTGATCGGGCTGGCCCTGGGCCTTTTGTGCCAGCCCCAGAAATTCGCTTAGGCCTTGCATCAGATTTCTTCTGGAGTTCATTGAACCAATTTTCTAATACGTACTAAGAGGCCTTCCATGTCATCAATTACTCCCAGATGAGAGAATACGACCTTGCCGTCCTTAGTTGTCAGCATCGTAAAGGGTGTTCGCGGCTCCCCCAGGCATTTGTGGAGCTCAAACTTGGGGTCCTTGAGTACAGGATAGGGGATCCTGAGGTGTTTTTGGTAATAGGCCAGTTCCGTTGCATTGGCCCCCACGGCAACTGCCAGCATTTTCAGCTTTTCGGAAAGGCCTGGAATCTTTTGGATCATATAATATAATTGGTTAAATAGGGGGGCCTGTTTGTGGCAGCGAGGGCAATAGATGCCCACAATTTCTAACAGGATAAATGAGGCCCCGATTTGATTGAAAGAAAAGGCTGTGACGTCCCCGATCCCCAGATACCTCTTCTCCTGATCCGAGGCTGGGGCCTCCAGCTGAAGCCTGGACAGACAGGAACCGGCCGTGGAGAGACCTTCTGAAAGGACCATCAAGAAGACCCACAGGCACAGGGCTGTCCACATATGAGGAATTCGAGACATTATTCTCTTTTCCCAGACCCCTCATAGTCGCAGATTGCTGCCATTTTGCTGATCCCAACCATGTCAAAAATCTTCCTGAAATTATCGGAGATCCCGGTGATGGCCACTTCCTGGCCCCTTCTCCTGGTCTCCGAA
This sequence comes from uncultured Desulfobacteraceae bacterium, assembly GCA_964452575.1. Classification (GTDB taxonomy): domain Bacteria; phylum Desulfobacterota; class DSM-4660; order Desulfatiglandales; family Desulfatiglandaceae; genus CAYVMN01. The sequence continues at coordinate 5,436 of CAYVMN010000030.1, forward strand.
AGCAACTCTATAAGTATTGCGATGCCCGTGCCGGTTATGGAACAGTTCTCATCAAATCGCATCAAGAACCTGTTCACTCCCTTGGCAGAGGCCTTTTCATATGCGGCAACCAATAATGGCTCGGATAGAGAGGTCACATCTCCTCTTATATCCATAATAGCCATTTCATCTGCTATGTTGAGTGAGATGTCGGTTTCCGGACTTCTCTGGGTCAGCCTGAGTCTTTCCTCGGCTCGCTTCAATGCTGCGTCAAGGGCCGACCTCTGTATAGGCTTATTGACAAAATCCGCTGCATTGAGATTCAGCGCCTCCAGGGCCAGGTCCATATCACCGTGGCCTGTAATAACGATTACCTCGGTATTGGGATCTATCTCTTTGATCTTTTTCAGTACCTCAAAACCATTTATTCCCGGCATCTTTATGTCGGTAAGAACGATGGAAGGTCTTTTATCCTCAAAGATTTCAATCCCCTTTGCCCCGTTTTCCGCCGTCAAGACGTCGTACCCATAAGCGCCCAAAAAAAGCCGAAACATGGCCAGCGTCGGTTCCTCGTCGTCGATAACTAAGATCTTGCTCATATGCTGCTCCCACCTTAAGGCAATGGAGCACAAGGAAACGTGATGCGGTCCTTGTCCCGAAAGGTCTACCTCACTCCACCTTCCGGCCAAAATTCCCGAGACGGTTAATGATCTCTGCCGCCCGATCCACCTGTCTGCCTACCTCCGCAATTACACGAGAAAGGTCCCTTTCCTGGATCTCCTTTCCTTCTTCAATCATCATCTTGAGGAATTCGTTCCCCACTTTTATGGCATTTAACGGCTGATTCAGTTCGTGGGCGATATCAGCGGACATCTCTCCCAAACCTCCCATCTGGCCGGCCTGAATCAACTGGGCGTCTTTCTCTATCAATTCCGTGATATCGGTTGTTGCAAGTATGAAGGCCTCTCTATCCTCATACCTTATGGGGCAGGCACGGGCGTTGACATAAAAGGGCCTATTTCCCCTCTTGAAGTGTAGGACCTTGTCGGCAACCAGGCATTCTTTAGGGGTTCCAGTCGCCGCAGGCGCCCCGAGGTCCGCTTCTCCGTACCTGAATATGCCCAGGTCAGTGAAAGGCCTGCCCAACAACTCCTCCCTCGTGTAACCGTAAGTCTGCTCCGCACTTGGATTGGCATCCAGGATTTCAAGGCTCTCTCTGTCTATGACAAAGACGGGATTCGGCCCGCTCTCAGACAGAGAACGATATTTTTCCTCTGATTCTCGCAGTCTTTCCTGCGAGGCCTTCAGTCTCCTTGTCATATGGCTGAACGAGTTGGCCAGGTGGCTGATCTCATCACAATTTTTCAGCTCCCTGCACCTGGCTTCAGTCCCAGAACCTGGGATGACATCTAAATTGCCCCGGCCTATTTCATTAGTCATCCGGATAAGTCTCTTCAAAGGTCGGGTGATATCCCTGACCAGCCAGTGGCTAATCCCGAAGGACACAAGGGCCATAGCTGCAATGAACCCCAAAAGGGTGATTTCTAGTTTCTCGATAGGCCCATCAATATAGTGCTTTTTCAGGCCCACGTGGACCGTCCCGATCTTGTGAACTCCTTCCTTGACGGGTAGGGCAACATCATGTGTCCACTCCTCGTCTACCCTAAGAAGCCTGACGCTATGGGCCTGTTCAGCAGGTACCCTGTTTGAGTTAAGGAGCTTCTCAGGGAAAATATCAGTGAAGGTATGGGCCAGGAGTCCTCCATTCTTATCGAGGATAAAGATGTAATGGATCAGGGCCTTTCTCTCTTTCAGTTGGGCAGCGTCAAAAACAAGAGTTGTAAGTTGCGGTTTATCCTCTGCAAGGATATAATTCTTTCCTCGCTCTGCAGTGCTTTGGGCAATACCCAGTCCCCTTGATTCGAGGCCGGATACCAGGCTTGAGATGAGGAGCCCTCTGGCAAGGAGGGCGATTCCCACACTCAAGGGCAATATTACGGCAAGGGTAGAAAAAAGGATCTTATTCTTGAGGCTCAGCCTATTTAATCTTTCAACCAACATAATCCTTCTTCTTGACAATTTCGGCCTATCTTTTCCCGGCCGGCTTTGAGGACACCTCTCAAGTAGGCATTATGGTCTATTATACACGATGATCTCTGCCATGCAACGTGATAAAGCCATTTGGTGAAAAGGCAGGGTCATGAAACGACTGTCTGGACATCTTTAGGGGTGGTGCTTGGTCCACTTGACACACCCCGGGCTTTCTCTTAGACTGCCTTCAAGGTGACAGTTTAGTGTTTTGCAAGAAAGGCAGAGGGGGGATTCAGGGTTCGAGGCCCCCTTTGCTATGAGGGTCCGGAAGCCTTTCGTTGGAGATAACGCAGAGGCAGTGTAGCATGGCTAAGATAATGGTCGTTGAAGACGAGATCGTCCCTGCAACAGAGCTGGAGGGGCTTCTCATCTCCATGGGGCATGAGGTCGTTGGGCTGGCATCTTCAGGGACACAGGCAGTAGAAATGGCACTAAACCTCAGGCCAGATCTGATCCTGATGGACATGGTATTGCCCGGGGAGTTCGACGGAATCACGGCCGCAGAAAGGATTATGTCCAGTAATGATATCCCGGTGGTTTTTGTGACCGGTTTTTCAAATAAAGGGCTTTTAGAAAGGGCAAAGCTTCTTGAGCCCTCAGGGTATATATTAAAACCCTTCAAAGCGGCCCAGATCGATGCAGCTGTCGAGATCGCTCTTCACAAAAAGGGACTGGAAGGTGTCCTTCTGGAATCGAAAAAAAGGCTGCGGGAGCTCTCTTCTCATCTCATGGAGTCTCAGGAGAGGGAGCGAAGGAGAATATCCCGGGAGCTTCATGATGAATTGGGACAGGCCCTTACCGTGTTGAAGCTAAAGCTGGGGGCCATGGCCAGGAGACTGCCGGAAGATCATCTGGAGTTGAAGGAAGATTGTGAAGGCCTGAGACAATATGTGGATCAAATAATCGGCAGCGTGCGCCGACTATCCCACGACTTGACCCCTTCAATCGTTGAAGACCTTGGCCTTTCTGCCGCACTCGGCCGGTTGGCAGGGGACCTTACGGAACATATCGACATAGAGGCCAAGATCGACGTCGGAGAGGTGGACCATCTCTTCTCACTTGAGGAACGGATCAACATATATCGTATATTTCAAGAGGCCCTCACAAATGTGGTCAAACATGCTCAGGCCTCCCGCGTAGATATATTGGTAAAGGAATTGAAGGATACGGTCACCCTTTCCGTGGAAGATGATGGTAAGGGCTTTGAGGTAGAGGAGATCAAGGGGAAGAACTTGAGCCAGAGGGGTTTGGGTTTGACAGGCATGGAAGAGCGGATTAAGCTACTGGGAGGGAAGATGGAGATATGGAGCGAGAAAGACAAAGGAACCAGGCTGATCTTTTCGGTTCCGGTAAGGGGGTAAAGGGATATGGGAAAGAATATATATCGTATAGTGCTGGCAGATGATCACCTCTTGTTTCGGCAGGGGATAAGGAAAATTATCGAGGAAAAGGGTGACCTCAAGGTCGTTGGAGAGGTGGACGATGGCCTTGAACTCCTTAAGTTCATGAAAAAGGTCCCGGTCGATATGGTGCTTCTGGACATTGCCATGCCCAATCTCAGGGGGATTGAGGCCACACGTGAGGTCAAAGTGATCCGTCCACGTGTAAAGGTATTGATCGTGACCATGTACAAGAATGTGGAGTATCTGAATCACTCCTTACTTGCCGGCGCAGATGGTTACCTGTTGAAGGAGGATTCGGATAGTGAACTCTTTTCCGCCATCCAAAAGATCCGGAATGGGGAAATATATGTGTCGAAGCATCTGCCCCATGATGTGTCGGAAAAGAGGGTGAAAAGAGGCAGGCGCGGCCCTGGAAAACCGTTTGACAGCCTTTCCTCAAGGGAAAGGGAGGTGTTGAAACTTGTATCTGAAGGAAAATCAAGCAAAGAGATAGCGGAGATGCTATTTATAAGTGTGCGGACCGCAGAACATCATCGGGCCAACTTAAAGAAGAAGCTGGGAATAAAGGGGACTGCAGCCCTGACGAAGTATGCCATCAGGAAGGGGTACACCTTGGCCGATGCTTAGACAGCGTCGCCACCTTTTTCCTCAAACAGCCGAAAATACATATTTTTTCATATTTATACCACACTGTGGTATATATAAGAGATAATCTTCACGTTTTTCCATAATATTCCTTGACAAAATCTTCTCTCAAAAATATTTAATCAACTTAAAAAAGTAGCCGTTCACGGGTTCAAAGGTTCAGAGGTTCAAGGTTGCTTCTCGTTCTCACGTGCCTCCTTTTGTAAAACATGTCTATGCGAGAAGCGCCGATTTAATCAAATCCCAACCTGAAACCTGGCTTTTTTCCCCACCGATCTGGGAAAACCAACATTTGTCCCCAGAACTTCAGGTTTGCTGAGCTAATTTGTCTTTAACCGTGAACCTCTGAACCCGGAACCTGTGAACGCCTACTTAAAGAAATGCTCATATTTGTCTCCCCTTTGGGGGCGTCATTCATTCAACACGAGGTGAGAAAGGAGGTGGAATAGGTCTTTTTGCAGGGTCATGCCCTGCCGTGAAAGGGCGATGCGGTTTTCTGAATGCCCATTAACCAGCATCAGGAGGTGCCGAATGAAAGAGGAAAACGCGTTTTACGAAAGGCTGGCAGAAAAGGGGATCTCTCGAAGGGATTTTATGAAGTACTGCGGGATCCTGACCGCTACAATGGGGTTGTCTTCGTCATTTGTTCCCAGGGTGGCGGAGGTGTTTGCGGCCCCGAAACAGAGGCCTCCGGTTGTATGGCTGCACCTTGCGGAATGTACCGGGTGCTCTGAGGCGGCGCTCAGGTCCATGTACCCCTGGATCGATGAGCTGGTCGTGGAGATTTTGGACATCGAGTACCACGAGACCATAATGGCTGCGGCGGGTCATGCGGCAGAAGATGTCCTCCATATGGCGGTTAAGAAATACAATGGAAAGTTTATTTGCGTCGTGGAAGGTGCCGTAGGGACAAAATACAATGGCGCTTATGGAAAAATCGCCGGCCGTACATTTCTGCAAATTGCCCAGGATGTCTGCCCCAAGGCCCTTGCTGTGATCTCCATGGGCACCTGTTCTTCGTATGGAGGCATTCAGGCAGCCGCGCCGAACCAGGGGGGATACAAGGGTGTGGGCGAGGCCCTTGGAATCAAGACACTAAACATACCCGGCTGCCCACCCAACCCTATCAATCTCGTGGGGACGGTAGTCAACTATCTGCTCTTGGGCAAGCTCCCTGCCCTTGATGAAATCGGGCGACCGCTCTTTGCCTATGGGAGGTCGATCCATGATCAATGCCCCAGGAGGTCCCACTATGAGAACGAGGAGTTCGTGACAGAATTTGGTTCAAAAGAAGCGGCAATGGGGTATTGCCTCTACAAGATGGGTTGCAAAGGCCCGGATACCTATAACAACTGCCCAACGGCCAAATATAACGACGGTACGGGCTGGCCGATCGAGGCCGGTCATCCGTGCATCGGGTGTAGTGAGCCCAATTTCTGGGACAAGATGACCCCATTCTTTGTAGAAGGCAAATAGGCGGGCAAGGCATTTGGGTCTTGAAGGCAAGCAAGAAACCCTTAAGAAAAGAGAGGAGACAAAATGGGCAAGAGAATTACAATCGATCCGATTACAAGGATAGAAGGCCATCTGCGAATTGAGGTTGAGCTGGCCGGGGGTAAGGTTGTCAATGCCTGGAGTTCTGCCCAGATGTTCAGGGGAATAGAGAACATCCTGAAGGGCAGGGATCCCCGTGATGCCCCTCTTTTTGTCCAGCGCTCCTGCGGGGTCTGAACCTACACCCATTATCTGTCCTCGGTGAGGGCGGTGGAAGATGCCGTAGGCGTCAAGATTCCGGACAATGCACGTATCATCAGAAACCTGCTGCACGGTGCGCAATTCCAACAGGACCACATTGTACATTTCTATCATCTCCATGCCCTGGATTGGGTGGACGTGGTCAGCGCGCTCAAGGCCGACCCGAAAAAGACGGCGGAGCTGTCGGATAATGTGAGCAATGACTCTCACGGAGGAGTTCCTTATTTCAAGCAGGTCCAGCAGAGGGTCAAGACCTTTGTGGACAGCGGCCAACTGGGGCTTTTTGCAAATGGGTACTGGGGAAGCCCTGCCTATAAACTTCCCCCAGAGGCCAATCTCATGGCCGTTGCCCACTATATCGAGGCCCTTCGTCTGCAGGCCAAGTCTATGAAGATGCACGCCGTATTCGGCGGTAAGAATCCCCACCTTCAGGCCCTGGCAGTGGGCGGGGTGACATGTGTCAGGGATCTTACACCCGATCGTATCGCCGAGTTCCTGTTTCTCTGGAAAGAGACCCAGGACTTCATAAAGAACGTGTATGTCCCGGATCTATTGGCGATCGCATCCTTTTACAAGGAGTGGGGGGGCATAGGCGGCACCACGAACTTCCTGGCCTGGGGCGAGATGCCCTTATCTGACAGAGAACCCGAGAGCCTCTTCCTGCCCCGTGGCGTTATAATGAAACGCGACCTAAAGGGGGTAAAGATGGCTGAGCCTGACAAAGTGACCGAGCACATCGCCCACTCGTGGTACAAGGGGAAAGAGGCCAGACATCCCTATCAGGGCGTTACCGACCCCTATGAAGGGGACCCGAACTACGATACTGAGGCCAGGTACAGCTGGCTCAAGGCGCCCCGTTATGAGGGTGAACCCTGTGAGGTGGGACCGCTCGCCAGGGTGCTTGTTGCCTACGGCCGGGGCAGCAAAGAGATCCGGGGTCTCGTCGACAATGCCATAAAGACCTTAGGTATTCCGGTCTCGGCATTATTCTCCACCTTGGGTCGAACGGCCGCACGCGGTTTGGAGACGGTGGCGATCGGGGATGCCATGGAGGGCTGGGTCATGGAGCTGGCGGGCAACCTCAAAAACGGCAATAGCAAGACCTATACGGCGTGGAAGATGCCGAAGAGCGGAAAGGGGTGCGGACTGAATGACGTCGCAAGGGGTGCTTTGGGGCACTGGATAGAGATTGAAGACGGAAAGATCAGGAATTACCAGTACGTAGTGCCCTCAACCTGGAACCTGGGGCCCCGATGTGAGAACGGCAAGCCCGGTCCCGTTGAGGAGGCCCTTATAGGCACGCCGGTGGATGATCCGAAACGGCCCGTGGAGATCCTCCGAACAATCCACTCTTTTGATCCGTGTATCGCATGCGGCGTTCACGTAATAGACCCGGAATCCAACCAGGTCTATGAGATAAAGGCCCTTTAGGGACCAAAACAATTCAGAGCAAAAAGGCCCTTTTCCCCTTTCCCAAAGAGGGGTCTAAGGGCTTTTTCGCCTCCGCGGGTTCTTAAGAACTGCTATATCTCATAGGACTGGTGATCCAGGCCCCGGTGCTGGAATAAGTGACCGTTTTTTGATTGCCCACAATTTTTGGAGGCCTAAACCCCGGAGGGGGTGAACACCTCTTGCAACGCTGGGGCAGACTTCGTCAAGGTGCAGAAATATGGGATATCTTTTCAAGGTGCCCAAACCGGAATCATGGTTCAGGTATATTGTCCATCATCCCATCCAGGTTATCATCCTAGTCTCATTCGTCACCCTCATCTTTGCCATTCAGATTCCTAGTCTCCGCGTGCAGACCTCAATCTATGACCTGGTCATTGAGGACCTGCCTGAGACCTCACATTACAATGCCTTCAAAGAGGAATTCGGTTCTGAAGAAGTAATACTGGTCGTTGCCAAGGCTGGGGGCATTTTTGAGGCAGATACATTTCAGGAGATAGAAGATCTGGCCCAGAAATTCTCCAAGATAGAAGGTGTTAGAAGGGTCGTAAGTCTGCCGGGAATAAAGAAGGCCATGGATATCACGAGCAAGTGGACCCTATCGGATTTTGAAAAGGCCATATCTCCTGTGGATCTCCTTCAGCGGACCGTCATATCCGAAGACAAGAAGACCACTGTCATCTCTTTAGTACTCTCAGATGTTAGAGATAAGGATCGGGTCATAAACGCCGTAGAAGACCTGATCAGCCAGCATAAAGAGGGGCTTCCCCTTTACCAGATCGGAATGCCTATAGTTTCAAAGGCCCTCGGAGATTTTACAAGGCAAGATTTCGTAAGATTGCCCGCCATCACGTTCGCCCTGATTGCCGTTCTTCTATTCCTTTTTCTCAAAAACCTTAGGGGAATACTGATCCCAGCAGGGTCTGTCCTGATCGGCCTTGTCTGGACTTTTGGCCTAATGGCCTGGAGCAGGACTCCCCTCTCCATGCTGACGATGATCGTTCCCATCTTCCTGATTGCGGTAGGCACCGCCTACTGCATGTATATCTTTCCTGAATATGTGGCTGCGTCAAAGGAATGTGATAGCCCCAGGGAGGCCTCCGTGCGATGCTTCCTCCGGCTCGGGTTTCCCACGTCTCTCGCGGTTATAACTACCACAATAGGTCTAGGGTCCCTGCTCGTGAACAAGATTACTGCAATCAGACAATTCGCTGTCTTTTCCTGTTTCGGCATACTGTCCATGCTTATTATTCTCCTCACATTCCTGCCTGCCGTGATGGCGCTCTTGCCCATTTCAAGGCAAGAGGGTCAAAGAAATGCCACGGAAAAGGGCCTTCTGGATCGGGTTCTGTCGGGTATCATCCACATAGATATCCATCATCAAAAAATTGCCCTCCCCCTGATGGGTCTTGCGACCCTAATTGGTATCATAGGGATCACCAGGATCAATGTGGAAACAAATCCTGTGGACTTCTTCAAGAAGGACACCTCCGTAGCCCGGAATTTTAATGATATCTATCAGGATATGAGCGGGAGCTTTCCTGTAAACGTGACCCTTGACAGCCACGAGGGTGATTACTTTGAAGAGCCTGGCCACCTAGAGAAGATCGAAAGGCTTCAGGGGTTTCTGTCTTCCCTTGAAGGTGTAGATAAGACCATCTCCTTTGTTGATTATCTCAAACTGGTTAACTACGCCACCAATGGGTATAAGCGGGAGTCCTATGCCATACCCGAAGAGGCCTTTGAGGTCCGCATGCTGGTGAACAGTTACAAGACCATGCTGGGGCAGGGCGTCCTGAAGACGTTCATGAACCATGATTTCTCAAAGGCAAATATCATGCTCCAGACACATATATCCAGCTCTAAGGATTTTTTGGCAGCACAGAGAAAGATCGAGGCCTATCTAGAAAAGAACTTTTCGAGACCCTTCTCTTTTTAGGTCACCGGGATAGGGATAGTGATCTCCCAGAGCAGTGAGCTAATAACCAGAGGTCAGGTGAAGAGCCTTTTCATCACCCTGATCCTTGTCTTTGCTATCATGTTCCTGCTCTTTATGTCCTACAAGGTGGGTGTGATCGGAATCCTCCCAAACTGCTTTCCCATAATCGTCAGTTTCGGTTTGATGGGCTGGGTGGGTATTCCGCTGTCACTGGCGACCAGCCTGGTAGCGAGCATAGCCATCGGGCTGGCCGTTGATGATACCATACACTATCTGGTCTGTTACAACCGTGAGTTCAAGAATGATCTCGACAAAGGGAGGTCCCTTCGAGAAACCTTACAGCACATTGGGAGACCCATCATCTTCACCACCTTCACCATAGGTGGGGGCTTTTCTATACTGATGCTCTCCAGCTTCAAGCCCACTGCCATATTTGGTCTGCTGATGGTAATTACAATGTTCTCGGCCCTTGTGGGTGATCTTATCCTCCTCCCCTCCCTGATGCTCCATGTAGAGCTGGTCACCATCTGGGATCTCTTGAAATTAAGGCTTGGAAAGGACCCCCAGAAGGGGATTCCCCTCTTCAAAGGTCTCTCCCGCACCCAGGTCCACTACGTCTTGATGGCGGGGACATTGAAGACATACGAGGCTGGAGAGATCATAATGAAAAAGGGCGAGATAAGCGACTCGATGTATGCCGTGATCTCAGGGGAAATGGATGTGGTCAACCTCTTGGATGAAGGTAGGCCCGAAGGCACCGGGCGAGCAATACAGCTCATTGCAAGGCTCAAGCCCGGAGATGTGGTGGGGGAAATGGGGATGATACGATCATGCGAGAGGTCTGCCACGGTGATAGCCTGTTCATTTACGGAGCTATTGCAGATCAACGAAAAGATGATCAAGAGGCTTCAATGGCTCTACCCTCCAACGGCCCACAGGTTTTTCTTTAATCTCATGGGCATGGTGTGCGATCGCCTGGAGGCACTCACGGAATCGTTCTTGAAGGCCACCACCATCGAGGGCCTGACAGGTCTTCATACAAGGGATTTCTTTGTGGACGTGCTGGATAAAGAGATCGCCCGGTCCCGAAGATACAAGACCCCGCTTTCACTCCTTATCGTGAGTTTGGATGATCTCGATAAGGTAAACGGGCTTTATGGTCATCAGGCGACAAATGTCATACTCACTGAAACCGCCAGACTCCTGAAAGAGAATGCCCGCAAGACAGATCTCATTTGTCAGTATAATGCAAATCAGTTTGCCCTTATTCTCACTCAAACCTCATGCAATGTAGCAGGCCTTTTGGGAGAACGGATTAAGGCCCTGCTAAAGGATCACCCCTTTCAAGTTGAGTCAAATCTTATATCCCTTAGGGCCACTTTAGGTGTGGGGTCGTTTGACCCCAAATCAGAAAGGGGTGTGAAGGGGTTGATAGAAGATGCCTTTCAGGCCCTAGCGGAGGCCAGGGGGACCCGTGGAGCCTCGAAAAATGCTTGAAAAGGGCATGTCTCTTCGTGTATAAGCCAGGTTGTCTTTTATCACAAAGAAAATGCCTGCAATTACTGCGATTAACAAGATGGAAAGGGATGAAAAAAGACACATAATGGTCCTGGGTGTAGGAAATATCCTCTTTACCGACGAGGGTGTGGGGATTCACGTGGTTAAGGCCATGATGGAACGCTACGACTTTGGATCAAACGTGTCCTTAGAGGATGGCGGGGTCCTTGGCATGAACCTTTTGGGTGTTATCTCCGAGTCCGACTACCTAATAGTAGTCGATGCCATAAAGGAGGGAAACATGCCCGGGACCCTGTATCGGTTGCAAGGGGAAGAAATCCCAAGACGGGTATTTAAGAAAAACTCAGTCCATCAGGTGGATCTCTTGGAGGCCCTGGCCCTCTGCCAGGCCTTGGATAAGGCCCCTGAGACAGTCATCGTTGGGGTGGAACCAAAGGATATAGAAACCGTAGGCCTAGAACTGACGCCTCCGGTTAGGGAAAAGGTGGATGCACTTATCTTGATGGTCCTGGGCGAGCTTGGTCGTTTAGGAACAGAGTATAGGCCTAGAGGATTGTCTTACCAAGATCGATTGGACCGATCTTATGGGCAGTCCGGGGGATTAAAGGATTAATCATGTGCCTGGCCATTCCTGCCAAGATTGTCAAAATCAATGATTGCATGGGTACCATCGATATGGAGGGGACCCGCCGGGAGGTCAGCCTTCTTCTGCTCGAGGATGCGAAGATTGGGGACTATGTGATTGTGCACGCAGGTTTTGCCATCCACAAGATCGATGAGGCCGAGGCAAAGGAATCCCTAAGACTCCTTCGGAAGATGGCCTCCTTGATGACGGAGGAAGTCACGCATTAGGAGATATTTGCTTGACATTGATTTCTCCAGGCTACTATAATTAATCTGGATTGGTCAGAAGGAAATGAGATCTATTTACGCGTCAAGGCTCGATTCAAAGGAAAGGAGGCTAAAACAGGGATGAATAGGAAAATGATGATACCTCTGGTGTTGGCACTAACGGGTCTGATCTTCCTTGCCGTAGGTGCCCTGACCGCTGCTGATGTGCCCGAAAAGATTGTTCTAAATCCGCAGGATATGGGCTATAAGAAGGTCAAGAAGGGACCCATCCAATTCTCCCATAAGAAGCACGCGGTGGACCAAAAGGTCGCTTGTACAGAATGCCACCACAATTACAAAGATGGCAAGAATGTCTGGAAGCAAGGGGACCCGGTAAAGAAATGCAAGGATTGCCATAACCCCAACGAAAAGAAGGGAAATGTCTTGAAACTCCAGAATGCCTTTCACAAGAACTGTAAGGACTGCCATAAGGCCTTGCAGAAGGCTGGCAAGCCGGCCGGACCCTTTAAGAAATGTAATGATTGTCACGAAAAGGAGGGCTAGGAACTAGCCGTCCTAGACTTAGGGTTCAAAATCAAAAAAGCCGCCCGTTCAAGCGAGCGGCTTTTTTGATCTGTGGGCCGTCAAAGGCAGATGGACCAAGGCTCTTTCGATCGTATTAGTAAGAACCCTTAGATTTCAGTGATAGTAATTGCCTCCTGATCACAGACCTCGACACAGCTTTCGCATCCAAGGCACTCTTCAGCGTTTACAGGTACCGACTTACCATCCTCCATCTCATAGACATCCACAGGACAGACCTCAACGCATTCCTCACACCCCTCACATTTGTCATGATCAACCACTACTTCGTATGCCATATGTCAAACCCTCCTAACTTATTGTGATAAGATGACCTATTAAAGACCCCGGCGGTTTCTAGTCTACCTCGGTTCAGGCTCGCCATAGCGAAATTAGCGGCTTACTTAGCAGAGTAGATTTTTACTGTCAAGCCTTTTTTACGCCATTTCATCCACTTGACATGGTTACAGGGGGCCAATAGAATCACGGAAAAAATTTGAGCTTATTCAACCGGTTAAACATGCAAAACAGAGGGACATCATGAGACTCTACACAGGTATCAATCACCTTGCAATGGCAACGGCCGACATGGACTGTACCATACGGTATTGGAGGGATCTCCTTGAAAAAGACAAGCATATCTATCCTGGTGAGGGAAAAGAACTGATCGAAGACAATAAAGGGTTTGGTAGCCGGAGAAAATCCGAGCCCAGGGGAGACGAGGCTACGCAGCCATCTCCTCCTTTACCGAAACTGCGATCTTATAAAAGACCGTAAGGACAAGAAGTCCAACGGCATAAATCGCAAGGGTGATCATGACCTCAGGAGTGGTGGGCCAGTACTCAAATACCTTCCCAAATGGGTCGGGAATAAAACCTCCAGGTACCAAACTTAGACCCTTGTCGATCCATGTGGAAATTAGCACGGCCACACAGGCAAGTGCCAGTATATCCAGGTTCCGGCGCGTTGCAGGCACTATGAGAAGAATCAGGCCAAGAAAGGAAAAGAACACATATGCCCACATCCATGGAACAAACTTTCCATGCCCTTGAAGGCCTGAAAATAGGTAGACAGTAGTGTGCATACCCTCGGGGATCTGGCTGTAAAATTGGGTAAAGAGCTCAACAATGAAGAAAAAGGTGTTGATTATAAATGCGTAAGCCACAATACCTCCCAAGGTCCTTAGCTGCTTCTCGCCAGGGTCAAAGGAGGTGACTCTTTTTACGATCAGGCATAAGAGAAGGAGAAGGGCAGGGCCTGAACAGAAGGCAGAGGACAGAAACCGGGGAGCCATAATGGCACTTAGCCAGAAATGCCTTCCAGGGAGGCCAGCAAAAACAAATGCCGTTGACGTATGAATGCTGAATGCCCAGGGAATGGATATATAAATCAGTGGGCTAATCCATTTGGGGTGGTGTATGCTCTTACGTTCTGAACTCAGTACATTCCATCCAATCAATAAACACAGGATGAGGTAGCCGTTTAGGATGAGCATATTCCAGAAAAGTATGGACCTAGGCTGGGGATACATGAGTATATTAATCACTCGATTAACCTGACCAAGGTCCACAAATACAAAAAGCCCGACCATGAGTATGGCTACCACAGCCAAAAACTCCGCAAGAACAGCGATACGGGCAAAGGCCTTATAATCATGCAGATACAATGGGATAGCTACCATCACACCCCCCGCAGCTATACCAACGAAATAGGCGTATTGCCCGATATAAAGTCCCCATGAGACATCCCTGCCCAAACCGGTTATGATCGGCCCTACCCTAAGTTGGTATAAAAAGGTCACAAAGCCCATCCCTATCATCAAAAGCAGGAATATAATCCAGCTCCAATACCTCTGACTTCCTTTTAGTGCCCTATCAAGCATGGCCACCTCACATCCTATATAATATAAAAAACATTTGGGTTAGTCCCCAATTCGGGTTTGCGGCGAATAGTAAAGTCGTGCCGAAGTGCCTTTCTCACATTTGAGCCGGGATTGGCAAGATCCCCAAAGATCAATACGTCTTTTTTGATCTTGTTTGCCTCCTCCACACAGGCAGGAAGTTGCCCTTTGGCCAGTCGTTCATCGCAAAAGGTGCACTTCTCAACCACGCCAATGGTCCTCGTAGGAAATTCCCGGTTAGTCGGAAAATCAGGATTTAGCTTTTTTGGTGCCTTTCTAGGATCCCCCCAGTTAAAGCTTCTGGCCCCGTAAGGACACGCTGCCATGCAGAAGCGGCATCCTATACACCGATGCCAATCCATCATCACGACACCGTCATCCCTCTGCCATGTGGAGCGAGTAGGACATACCCTGCAGCAAGGGGGATTTGAACAATGATTGCAAAGGAGCAGAAATGCCTTGTCCTTCATGTCCTGAGAGTCATAGTCGTGCAGGTTATCAGGAAAGGCGTGCTCGAAGACATCCTCCCATATCCATTTTATTTCGATCCTTGGGTTTCCCCAGTTGGGAATGTTGTGGGCGTTATTGCAGGCGTCCCGGCATCTGTCCGTAATCTCTTTATTCATCCGGCGCATGTCGATCACCATGGCCCATCTTTTTCCTTTCGTGAGGGGAACTGCCGCCTCCAGCTTCCCCGGGGCCAGTAACTCAAAGGCGCTCTTGCCTCCCAGCCCCGCCAATGCGGAAAGACCGGCGATCTTCAAAAATTGTCTTCTGTCTACGCCCATTACTTCTTCTCCTCCGGCTCAATGTGGCAGTCCCAGCAATAAGGAACCACGTTCAGATAATTGTGGCACTGGTCGCAAAATTTGGACTTGTTGGAATGGCAGTCCATGCATGTTGCCTGGAGGCTCTCATAATAGATCTTTCCGTTTGGGGACGTGAAAAACCTCTTATTCTCACGGACCACTCTTTGCCTCCATTCATCCAGCAAATTGAAGTGAGAGGATCTCATATATGAAGTGGTCGTCACACACTGCTTTGCCTCTCTTGCCTTTGGCGTAAGCTGGGGATCCGGTGGCTTGGCGGCCTTCCCCGCATCATAGAAGAATGGGGCCAGCAGTAAGCCGATGCCTATGACCAGTCCCGCGATGATCTTACCTCCGTCATACATCCTCTTCTTCCTCCATTCCCGCCAGGGGTTCTCCGCGTAGATCGGTTGTCCTTTCCCCCTCTCCCTCAAATACTAGGGCATTACCAACCAACTCGTGAACCCCGGTAACGTTCACCCCGGGCACCCAGTACTCCATCGAGGCCGTAAGGACGGCTCTATCGATGGCGCAGATACAGGCCAGCATATTCACTCCATTCTTCTCGTGCACATGCCTTACGGCGTTTGCCCTGGGCAGGCCCCCACGCATCCTCAGCTCCATGTCTTCTCCGGCATTTAGGCCGGCGCCGCTCCCGCAGCAGAACGTCTGTTCGCGTATGGTCTCCGCCGGCATTTCGTAGAAGTTGTTACACACATTCTTGATCACATACCTTGGCTCTTCAAAGATCCCCATGCCCCTGGAGGTGTTACATGAGTCATGGTATGTTACTACCAGGTGATCATTTCTGGCTCGGTCGAGTCTCAGTTTATTGTGCTTCATCAGGTCAGCAGTAAACTCGGTTATGTGAACCATCTTTGTGGTCTTTGCATTTTCGAACCTTGTACCGGTAATGGGGGAGACCGGTTCTTCAAGGAAATCTGGTGGGCCGTTCCAGGTGTCCATATACTGATTGAGGACCCGCCACATATGCCCGCATTCGCCGCCAAGGAGCCACCTGACCCCCAGTCGCTTGGCCTCGGCGTACATCTTTGCGTTGAGGCGCTTTGCCATATCATGAGAGGTGAAAAAGCCGAAGTTCCCTCCTTCAGAGGCATAGGTGCTCCAGGTTATGTCCAGCCCCATGTCCTGGAGGTAATGGAAGAGCATGAGATAACCCATGCAGGTGTAAGTGCCGGGGTCGGCGAAGACGTCTCCGGAGGGTGTAATGAAGAGGATCTCCGCACCTTTTCTGTTAAAGCTGGGTTCTACCCGGATGCCGGTTATCTCCTCGATCTCGTCAACAAAGAAGTCGATCATATCCTTGTATGCATGGGGCTGAATCCCCAGGTGATTTCCTGTTCGATAGCAGTTGGCAACAGGCGCGGCAATCCAGTCGGTATTGAGGCCCAGCAGATTGGTCAGCTCCCTTCCGATCATGGTGATTTCGGCGGTATCGATACCATAGGGGCAGAAGAGGGAGCAGCGGCGACACTCTGTGCACTGATAGAGGTAGTACCATAACTCCTTTAGGACATCCTCGGTCAGTTCCCTGGCACCTGCCAGGATACCGAAGATCCTGCCCCCTACGGTAAAATACTTTCGATAGACAGATCTCAAGAGTTCCGCCCTGAGGACGGGCATATTCTTTGGATCGCCTGACCCGATAAAGAAATGGCATTTGTCGGCACATGCCCCGCACCTGACGCAGATGTCCATGAAGAGCTTGAAGGAGCGGAACCTCTCAAGGCGTTCCTTGATCCCGTCCAGGAAGATATCCTTCCAGTTCTCCGGTAGATGCCAGTCTTCCTGAACAGGGTTCCATTCTCTTGCGAAGGGCATGCCAACGTATTCAAGGTTCTTAGGCCTTGAGGCATAGCAATAGATGCCCGGTTTGATCTCGGCTGGTTCCCTGATCCATCCCCTGAAAAGCGGAGGCATGTGATCAATCTGAGCGAGTTGCGCTGGTTTCGGTGTGTCTGCCATGTCTACTCCTTTTCTTCAGTTTCTCCTTCTCCTGTTTCGTCTGCTGATTCTGCCCCCTTCTCAACCGGAAGCCCGGCCTCGATCATCGCTTCCCTGAATTCGTCCTCATACTCCTCATAGGTGTGCGTCTTGACAGGATAATTCCACGGGTTCACATGCCTGACGAATCGGCTGTTGTTGGACAGGTTTCTGGTGGGACTGAGAAACACACCTGCGAAATGCATCAATTTGCTGAACGGAAAATAGGCGATCAAGACACAGACGATAAACAGATGGATGTAAAAGAGTACCCCAATACCACTGAGTATCTTGGGGTTAGGGGAGAATTTGAAAAGCCCAATAGCCAGTTCTTTTACAGCAGTGACGTCCACACGGAGGAAATATCGCATCAAGAGACCTGTGGTACCGAGGGCCAGGAGCAAAAAAAGGGGAAAATAATCGGTCGGAAGCGAGATATAGCGTGCCGGATGGACGTATATTCGCCTTACTAAGAGATAGGTTAGGGCAAGCATGAGGAGCATATCGGTCAGATAGGCCCTCGGGAGGCCAAAACCATAGAAGGGCAGCACACCCATCTGCATGAATCCGTCGAGGCTCTCAAGGAGCGATACAAATCCGGGAACGGGCTCCATGAAAAACCTGAAGTGCCTCAGGAAAATGACCAAGAAACAGTAATGGAAGACCAGGGCCGCAAGCCAGAGCCATTTCTCCCATTCATAGTCGAGCTTAGCTCCCCCCTCAGTCATCCTGTACTCCAGCCTGGTGTTCCTGAACAGGGAGCGAAAAGTAAGGATCTCAAAGATCATCCTGACAACAGTGCCAAGGGTATTTCTTGGATTATCAATGGGGTTCGGCTTGATCCAGGGGAAAGACCACTGTTGGCCTGCTGTTGTAGGGATTCTGAAGGGAACCGGTGAGCGCGCCCAGCCGACTACCCGTACAACGATCCCGCCAAAGAAGGTTGCCATGGCTGCATAGGGGATAACAATTCCAAATAGGGTATATAGATTCCATGCCCCAACGCCTATTAAGGGGATCAACACAATGATAACCACTGCAATGCTGGAGATCAGGATGCCTAATATGAAGTTCATAAACCGTTACCTCGCTGAGTGTGGTACATAATCCGTACGGCGAACTCTAAAGACCCGCCCCATTCTCCGGGATCTCACAGACGAGATTGGCCCTTCTCAACAACCCGCCTACCTGATTCTTGACCTCTTTGATCCTTATCTCATAGATCTTCTGGCGGCATTTACAAAAGATATCAAAGGCCAGAAGGGCTATGTCATCTACGCGGGTTTCAAATGCATGCAATTCATCCCAGAGCCCGTTTTCGACCGGGCCTCCTTCCAGCTCTTCTCTGACGAGCCTTTTCAATCCGAAGACAAAGGAGATGGCGTGAGACGGCCTGAAATCCTGCACAGCCCTTATCCTGATAATGTTATCAAGGCATGATGCCACCCTATCTTTATCTACGCCTTTGACCACCTCGTCGTAAAGGGCCTCTATGTCCCTGTGAATCATATGCCCCACAGGGTTTGCAAACCGGCTCTTTTCTTTCCTCAGGAATCGCTGGGTGTCTTCAGGGTAGGAGGCAAGGATTATGCCTCGCCATTTTTTGATTATATTGGATCTATAGTTGACCAGGAGATCTTCCAAATACATATGGGGATCTTCTCCGGCTCCAAGCAATTGGTCAAATGCCATTTTCTGTGCTTTTCTGACAGCTTAGATTGCTCAAATCCTTAAGCAGACAGGCTGGTTGGCTGTTGATCGAATCCTATAGATAAATTGAATATCTGTGTCAAGGAAAAAAATGGAATTCACGAGCCCATTCCGTCGGGACATCAGGCAAGTTGGCGAGCATCACGGCCGGTCAATCACTCCTTCTACTTGACAAGAGTATCCCATGATAATAGTATCCTCCTCCAACTCTCAAGATCTACGAGGAACTGACCTTCGCGGCCAGGCAGGCCCATGCGAGCCTTTGGTAGGGAAGAGACTTGGTTTTAAAGGGGGTCAAAGAATGGCGATTGATACGGCTATCTATGTTCGGGCTCCTGGCAAGATTTCTGCTTATCTTGACGGGCTCCAGATGTTGACAGGGGTGGCGCTGATCCTGTTCATGTGGAGTCATATGGTCCTGGTTGCCAGTGTAAATCTTGGCGCTGGGGCAATGAATACCATAGCGAGGTTTTTCGAAGATACCTATATGGCCCAGGTGGGAGGTCCCATTATAGGTTTTACCTTCCTCCTACACTTTGTCTTGGCTGCAAGGAAGGTCCCCTTCCGTATGGAACAACAGTCTACCATCTGGAAACATAGCCGAATGCTCCGCCATACAGACACGTGGCTGTGGCTCATTCAGGCATTCACTGCCATGGTCATACTTATCATGGGTTCCATACATATGTGGACGGTCCTGACCGACCTGCCCATCACCGCTGCCAAGAGTGCCGCGAGGATTCAGGGCGGCTTCTGGCTCGTATTCTATCTGATCCTTCTTCCGATGGTGGAGCTCCACGTGGGCATAGGGTTTTACCGTATAGCAGTAAAATGGGGCCTAATAAGGCGCAATACACGAAAGGGCTTCAAGAGGTTTGAGAACGTCCTGACCGCCATATTTATCCTAATCGGGCTTATCACGATTATACGATTTATGACCCTGCCCATATAGTCCCTGAACGAAAAGACAGGTAGGTTTCGAATGCGGAATGCGGAATGCAGAGTGCAGAATGCAGATTTAAAAGGGAGAACAATCTCAGACTCCTAAAGAGATCTGACCAAGAATAGAAAACCAACAATCATCAATCCAAAGGGGAGTGATCTTGATTGGAAACTGAACTTACTGATCTTCTGTGCATTGGGGCCGGGCTGGCCGGTGAGCGTGTGGCCATTGAGGCGGCATCTAGTGGCTTCAAGGCCGTGTGCCTGAGCATAGTTCCCCCAAGGCGCTCCCACTCATCTGCTGCCCAGGGGGGGATGCAGGCCTCCCTGGGGAACTGTGCCATGGGGGCCGGGGACAACCAGGATATCCATTTTGAGGATACGGTGAAAGGCTCAGACTGGGGATGTGACCAGGAGGTGGCAAGACTCTTTGTGGATACCGCGCCCAAGGCGGTGCGTGAGATGGCCTTCTGGGGGATTCCGTGGAATCGTGTGGTGCCTGGTAAATCCACCTTTTTTAAGGGGGGGAAGCAATTCGAGAAGGTGGAGGCCAAGGAGAATGACGGCCTGATCACCGCAAGGGACTTTGGCGGGACAGCCAAGTGGAGGACCTGTTACACCTCTGACGGGACCGGGCATACGCTTCTCTACACCATGGACAATAAGGTGGTGGAGCTGGGAGTAACGGTCCATGACCGGATGGAGGCCATATCGCTGATCCATGACGGCGAGACCTGCATGGGCGCTGTGGCCAGATGCCTCAAGACGGGGAGACTGAAGGCCTATCTGGCCAAGGCAATCCTCATTGCAACAGGGGGCTACGGCAAGATCTATAGCGAGAGCACCAATGCCATCATCAATGATGGGGCAGGGGCCATCATCGCCCTCGATACGGGGATAGTGCCCGTGGGGAATCCGGAGGCAGTCCAGTTTCACCCGACAGGGATCGTTCCTACCAACATACTGGTGACCGAAGGGTGCAGGGGGGATGGTGGTACCCTTCTGGATGTGAATGAAAGGCGCTTTATGCCCGACTATGAACCGAACAAGGCGGAGCTGGCATCCAGGGATGTGGTCTCTCGCTGGATGGTGCACCATATCCGCAAGGGATTTGGGGTAAAGAGCCCCTATGGGGATCACCTCTGGCTGGACATTCGGCATTTGGGGGCCAAGCACATCAAGACCAAGCTGAGGGAAGTGGAAGAGATCTGCAACAATTTTCTCGGCATCGATCCGATCACCCAGCTGATACCTGTCCGGCCCGCCCAGCATTACAGCATGGGAGGGGTTAGGACCGACAAGGACGGGGCAGCGTACGGCCTCAGGGGACTTTTTTCAGCAGGGGAGGCCGCGTGCTGGGACATGCACGGGTTTAACCGGCTGGGGGGCAATTCCCTTGCAGAAACCGTGGTGGCCGGTAGGATAGTGGGAGAAAAGATTGTGGCATCCTTGAAGGGATATGATGTGCAATTCAAGACCGCCACTGTGAGAGAGGCCCTGGAGCGGGACCAGGAACGTATTGGAAGACTGACCTCCGGGAAGAATGGAAAGGAAAGCGCCTTTGCAGTCCGAAATGCCATGCAGGATGAGATGATGGAGCGGGTCGGCATCTTCAGGAATGGAAGAGACCTGGAGAAGGCCGTCGAGAATCTCCAGGTGATCTACGAACGTTCGAAGCGGGTCGGGCTTCACTCTAATGGGATTGGGGCCAACCCTGAGCTGACCCTTGCCCTCCGGATCTCAGGGATGTTACGACTGGCGATCTGCGTTGCCTATGCAGCCCTCCAGCGAACGGAGAGCCGCGGGTGCCACGCACGGGAGGATTACGAGGCCAGGAATGACCGGGATTGGCTCAATCGCACGCTGGCAACCTGGAAAGAGGGTGATGATTTGCCCACCCTCAACTACGAGCCTGCCTCTATAGTGATGGAGATTCCGCCGGGCGATCGAGGATATGGATCCTCTAAGATCATCACCCGCGAGGGTGAAACGATAGGAGCATGACATGGGAAGGGAGCTGAAATTCCATATATTTCGATATAACCCTGAGGATCCGGACTCCGAACCCCACACCGACGATTTTGGGCAGGAAGAGACAGAGAGTATGACCCTTTTTATAGCCCTTAACCGCATCCGAGAGGAACAGGACCCTTCGGTCCAGTTTGATTTTTGCTGCCGGGCCGGGATCTGCGGCTCGTGTGGTATGGTGATCAACGGGAGGCCGGAACTGGCCTGCAAGACCCTGACAAGGGATCTGCCCGATGAGATCACCCTGATGCCCCTCCCTGTCTTCCGGTTGATAGGGGACCTGTCTGTGGATACGGGCACCTGGTTTCGTTCCATGAACGAGAAGGTAGGCTCGTGGATTCATACTGATAAGGCATTTGATCCTGATGCCCAGGAGGAGAGGATGGATAATGCCCTTGCCGAAGAGATCTATGAACTTGAGCGATGTGTTGAGTGCGGTTGCTGTGTGGCGGCATGCGGGACGGCCAA
>CAYVMN010000031.1:0-27224 GCA_964452575.1 uncultured Desulfobacteraceae bacterium
AATACCATAGAGTTCCACTCAATTGCAACAAATATATTAATGGCCGAAAGTCATGTACTGGCCTATTATACGGGCATGAGATTATCAGAGCTCCTCTACTTGGTGTGGGATGAAGTGGATTTAGAAAATGGATTCATCAGACTGCCCGAGGATAGGACTAAAACAAAGACCGCACGCTCGATACCTGTACCTCCAAGGGCCAAAGGCCTACTAAAGCGTTTGCCAAGAGGCCTCCACTCAGATCGCGTTTTTCTGCGTGATGGAAGGCCTTTCAGTGAAATTAAGAGCGCCTTCACATCAGCCTGCCGCCGAGCTGGAATAGGGAATTTCACATTTCATGACCTTAGACACTGCGCCTTGAACAACCTTCGCCTTGCTGGAAACGATTATTTCAAGATAATGGCAATTTCAGGGCACAAGACAATGAGCGTGTTCAAAAGATATAATCTTGTCACTGAGCAAGAATTGAGCGAAGTTAAATGGAAAGATGAAGAGGAAAATCAGGGAAATATGGACACCTATATGGACACCAAAAAGTAAAAGGGTTACAGAGAAACTCCATAACCCCTTGATTTTTTTGGTAGCGGGGAATGGATTCGAACCATTGACCTTCGGGTTATGAGCCCGACGAGCTACCAGACTGCTCCACCCCGCGTAAAGTTTTAGTTTATGCCACAAGTCTCTTTCTGTCAAACAAAAAAAGTCGATCATATCCAGCCTTCTCTCTAACACTAACTGCCAACTTTGGGACTTTGAAGCTGAGCGCTATGATTACCTGGCAGGAAGCCACACAAAAAAGGTCGTGCCTTTCCCAGGCACGCTATCTGCCCAGATTTCTCCCTTGTGGGCCTCCACCACCTTGTAAGATATGGAAAGGCCCAGGCCAGAGCCCGTGACCCGGGTCGTATAGAATGGTTCAAAGATTCTGAAAAGGTCCTTCTCACTGATTCCGCTCCCTTCGTCAGTCACGCGGATCTCGACTCCATCATGCAACCTTGAAGTACTTATCCTTATCTTACCGCCATCTTCCATGGCCTCAATACCGTTGGCAATGATATTTATGAAGACCTGCTTCAACTTGTCGGGGTCGCAGCTTATTTCCCGTAAGTCGGGCGACAGATCAGTCTCGAAGCCATATTTGTCCGGGGAATAGATCTCCGCCATTATCTTAAGCACGTCTTTAATAACTGAATTGATATCAGCTGGCCTCTTAACTAGACTATAGACTTTTGTGAAATCACCCAGATTGGCTACCAGTTTTTCCAGCCGGGCAACCTCATCAAGGGTCAAATCCACCTTTTGAATATCCTTCTCGTCAGTCAGATTCGCCCTTATTTGATGTGAAAACCCGCCTATGATCATTAGTGGATTCCTTATTTCGTGAACCACATGAGCCACTGTCTCCCCCACTGCCGCAAGACGCTCGGACTGCAGTAACTTCTTCTCCAGTTGTTTCTGAGTGGAGACGTCTCTTATGGTGGCCGTAAAGGTGAGCTGGCCTTCCATTTCGTAACTAGAAAGGCCTATTTCGATTGGAAATTCTTCACCGTTTTTTCTCAGGGCGGAAAGGGAAAGCATCCTTCCCGTGTACATAGGCTCGCGGGTTTCCAGGAATCCCATAACGTAACTGTAATCATCCCCATATTGGGGAGGGATAAGGATGCTGAGATCCTTGCCCAGGACCTCGTATCCTGAATATCCAAACATCCGCCTTGCCGCATTGTTAAAAAGCACGACCTTGAGATCTTCATCAAGGCTTATGATCGCCTCGCTCGCAGTATCAAGTATGGCCTTGAACTTATTCTCAGAGGCATTAACTTTCCGGATCAGCTTTCGATACTCTGTTACATCCCTTGCAATTTCCGCAAAAAGCCTCGGGGCCTTTCCTTGGATGACCACAGGATACATGATCCGGAACACCTCTTTAATCTCGCCCCCTGCCTGTTTGTGCTGATGAGTCACCTCGACCCGTTTTCCGGTCCTTTTTGCCTCTTCAAGCGGACAGATCTGGTTTGCAGACTTACACGGTGATTTGGACTGACGCATAATCCTGTGGCATTTCTTGCCAATCACCGCCTCTTTCTTGAGACCATAGTTGTCAAGGAACCCCTTGTTAACATCCGCAATAGTGAAATCCTCGTCAACTACCATGATCTCTTCGCTGATCCCGTCAAAAAGGGTTTCCAGAAAGAGGTTGCTCGCCTTCATCTCCTCTAGCTGTTGCTCCATTTTGGCCAGGGCCTGTCTGAGTTGCTCTGCCTCCCATGTGAGCCTCTCTATATCTCGGGTCTCCATCTTGGTCCTCCCATATTTGGACAATAAAACACATATTCGAGGGAAAGGATGTCAAACATTTTATCCGTACCCTTCCTGATGGCCAAGTAAAGCCCCTTCATGGTGCCAGCGTTTCTCAATGTGGACCTGTATTCAGAGTCGTTGTAAAACCAGGAATCGATGGGAAGCAAGGCCTGATCAAGGGGTCCATACCAGTTTACGCCATATTCCTCCCTCATTTCAAAAACCTTCTTGTACATGGACCTGAGGATATCCGTCCTGAGGATCGGGCTTACCTGGTTGATCATGCAGTCCATGAGCCCTGCAAGGTAATAGACCTCTCTCATCCTTTCTTCGCTTTCCCGGTGGGCGTACATGGCCCGAATAGTGTCCGCCATAGCCCCTTTCAGGGAAAAATGGGGCGGGAGATTGTTGGCCTTCTCGCCGCAGGATTCCAGTTTCGCAGACCTGGATTTCAGGATCTGAAGAAAATGCACGGTCCTCCAGTATGCCTTACGGAATTCCCAGGGCCTTCTAGTGATAAGATTATCGGGCAGGCCCTCGGATTCCCGTTTTAACTCTATAACATCTCCCATGGCTTTGCATTCTGGTAGGCCTTTTGGCCCGAAATTGTCAATTCTCCAGCACTCACCCGGGTCAGGGTCTCGGATGACACCTTTCGTGCAGCTCTTTGAGCCGCTCCCTTGTCACATGGGTGTAGATCTGGGTGGTGGATATATCCTCATGACCCAGCATAACCTGCACGGACCTCAAATCCGCCCCTCCCTCCAGGAGATGGCTGGCAAAAGAATGCCTTATACCGTGCGGGGTTATACGTTTTTTTATCCCGGCCGCTATCCCTTGCCTCTTGATTGTTTTCCAAAACCCCTGTCGGGACATGGGACCGCCCCTAGAGGTCAAAAAGACATATGGGGATCCCAGTCCTCTTCTCAGACGGGTACGGCCGCCTGAAATATATTCTTTCAGGGCCTCAATGGCCTTTTCTCCGAGGGGCACGATTCTCTCTTTAGAGCCTTTTCCGATGGTCCTTACGTAGCCTGCTTCCAGATTAATATTGGAAAATTTGAGCCTTACCAGTTCCGAAACCCTTAGGCCGGTGGCATACAGGACTTCAAACATGGCCCTGTCTCTCTGACCTTTGGGGTTGGCAGGGTCAGGCCCGGACAAGAGCCGGTCAACTTCTTGCGCACTCAAGACTTCAGGGAGTCTGAAGGATAGCTTGGGCGTTTCAAGAAGCCTTGCCGGATTCTCCTTTATCTTGCCCTCGGATGTAAGGAAGCGGAAAAACATCCTTATGGCCGAGATATTCCTTGCCACGCTCCTGGCTGAAAGTTCCCTCCCTAGGCCGGCGGTAAATTCAGCTATCTCTTTCTGCCCTGTTTCGAGGGGGGAGAGCCCCCTGGATTCCAGAAACTCAAGGAATCTTACAATGTCCCGGCTATAGGCCTGTATGGTGTTGTCTGCAAGCCCCCGCTCAACCCTGAGATAGTTTATGAATTGATCTGCAAGATGGTACATGTTGAGCACTGAGACCCGGCTGGGCTTCAGTCAGGGTCATAGAAATGGTCTGCCTTGGTGAGGACCCTTGCCCCACTCTCCTCTATTACTACCATTTCCTCAAGCCTGACGCCTCCCTTGCCGGGGACATAGATTCCGGGTTCTATTGTTACTACCATGCCTTTTTTGAGCCTTACCGGTTTTCTGGGGCCCAGCCTCGGCCTCTCGTGGGTAGCAAGTCCAACACCGTGTCCGAGGCCGTGGCCGAAAAATTCTCCAAAGCCCTCATCCCTGATAATCTGCCTGGCCACCGTGTCAGGGTGGTTGCTTTCCACTCCTGGCAGGACCTCTTTTAGGGCGGCAAGTTGGGCCTGGCGTACTGTCCTGTATATCTTTCTCAGCTCAGGCCCTGCCCCTCCCATAAAGACCGTTCTGGTTATGTCGGAACAGTAGCCGTTCAATTTGACACCCACATCTAATATTATGGGTTCCCTGACCTTCATCTTTCGATCCGTGGGTCTTGCGTGGGGTAAAGCACTGTTGGGACCGGATGCCACTATGGATGGGAATGCCAGTCCATCCGCTCCAGCCTCCCGAGCCAGGCCTTCAATCTGCCATGCCGCTTCCCTCTCCGTCGTTCCTGGTTTAAGGCCGTCAATAATCTCATCCAGAATTGAAGAAACTAAAGCTGCAGAGGCCTCAATGGCCCTGAGTTCCGCATCGTCTTTCACCTCTCTCATTTCTTCCGCCACCTTGTCTAGAGGTGTGAGATCAACTGGAGGCGAAAGTGATTCAAAGGCCTCTTTTAATCTGCAATGAAGACCCCACGTAAGATAGTTCTGTTCAAAGGCCAGCCCTTTCATTCCGAGCCCATGCACCAGGTGAGGAAGGTCCTCCACCAGGTCCTGCTTCAATGTCTGGACCTCAAAATCCACAGCGTCTATCTGGGCCTCAAGGGTGTATCTCGAGTCAGTGATCAAGAGGTTATGGTTTCGGTCTATGAGGAGGGAACCGGAAGACTCGGTAAGTTGAGTGTCTTCTGCTCTGAAGCCGGATAGGTATCGTCTGTTTTCCGGTTGAATGATCCATGCCCCGATCGAATCCCGCAATAACGTCCCTTTTAGGCGTTTTCTAAAAAGCTTCAAACGTTTCTGGAAGATGGATTGTTGCATATTTCGATGGTATCCGCTAATTAGTTGGTCCAATGGCTTGCATCTCGGCCATCTTATCAGAGTCATGATCGGATTGCAATTTCACTCGATTCAAAATCCTCGTTGCAGATGAAGATCAGGGCCAGGAGGATGGGGAAGCAGCCTTGGTGGATCAAAAATCTTGCCCGAAGACGGCCTTTGGCGCTAGTCGGAGAAAAGACGGGAGGTCATTTTTTCCGGGAGGGGAATATGGGTGAATTATCAGGGAGGTCCTCCTACGATTTGGGCAGGGTATTGGGAAATGAGCAAAGAGGAAGGAGAAGGTGGAAGATGGGAATACACGATCTGGACGTGTTTATGGCCCCTCGCTCAGTGGTTGTAATAGGTGTCAGTCGAAAGACCGGTAAGGGCTCCTTTAACCTAATTGAAAATATCAGGGAGTTTGGCTTTCAGGGGGAGGTATATCCTGTAAACCCTTCGGCCGACGAGATTGGGGGGGTAAAGGTCTACAAGGATGTAAGAGATATAGGCAAACCCATAGATCTGGCCATCATTGCCACCCCCAGGGAGGAGGTCCCCCGCATAGCTGAACAGTGCGCCAATTTAGGGATAAAAGGGGCTATTGTGGTCCCCCAGGGGTTTGCTGATGCCGATAGTGAAGGCAAGGCGCTCCAGGAGAAGGTGTCTGAGATAGCCCGTAATAACGGTATCAGAATACTCGGGCCAAATACCTTGGGCGTTGCCAATGCCTTCTCCCGTTTTACCTCCTCCTTTATGCCCATTCGGAGGGAAAAGGTCCCTGTGGGAGTTATCGCCCAGTCAGGGATCTTTCTTGTAGGCTCTCCCATATTCACCGGGATGATGGGTAAGGGTATCGATGTGGGAAACGGCTGTGATCTGGACTTTGCAGAGGCCCTGGAATACTTTGGCGCAGATGAGCAAATAAGGGTGATTTTCATCCAAATCGAAGGGATGAGGCAGGGCAAGAGGTTTCTTGAGGTGGCCAGGGCGGTCGCCAGGGTCAAGCCCATTCTCGGCATGAAGACCGCCAGGAGCCCTGAAGGCGCCCGCGCGGCCTTATCCCATAGCGGCTCCATGGTTGGCAACCACGAGGTCTTCGATGCTGCATTCCGGCAGGCAGGGATCATACCTGTGCGCAACCAGGAGGAGGTCTTGGATTTCACCAAGGCGCTTCTGCATCTACGCCCCATGAACGGCAACCGTGTGGGGGTTATTACCTTTACGGGGGCCGGCGGGATTATGATGGCTGACACCTTTCAGGACCATGGCCTGGATCTGGTAGATTTTTCCCCAAGGACCATCCGGAGGATCAAGGAACTCTCTCCTTCGTGGATGTCGATAGGAAACCCCATGGATATATGGCCCGCCTTGATGAAGCACGGGATGAACAAGGTGTATAGGACTGCATTAGAAGACATACTCAGGGACCCCCTTGTAGACGCCGTGGTCTGCATTGCAATTGCGCCGTTACTGCCAGAGCAGGAATACCTTGATGCAACAGGCATCATAAAGGAGACTGCAGCTCGCTTTTCCGAAAAGCCCGTGGTGGCCTGGCTCTATGGGCAAAATCAAGAGGAGGTGTCAAGGGCACTGGAGGAAGGTGGAAGGGTGCTCGCATTCCTTACACTGGCGCGTGTAGGGCGGACCCTGGCCGCACTATATCGAAGAGGTCAATTTCTCAATGCCCTTTATTTTCCCTCGTAAGCATGTAGAGGATGGATGCGCCAAAGAGGCAGGCTGCGCAAAGAAGAAGGGAGGCATTGAAGGCCTCGGGTCCTCGGGAGGCATCGGGATAGAGAGACTGCATAAGGCTTCCCATTCCTTGAAGAAAGACGGCAGGACCTATCATTGTGAAGAAGTTGATCCCTGTCATAGCTGTACCGGCCATTTTAAGTGGCATGAGTTCCTTAATTTGGGGGTACATAAGCAGGCTCGTGGACCTAACGAGACCAAAACCGAAAAAGATAGATGCCAAGACTATCATGCCGGCTCCAGGGGGAATAATGGCCAGGAGCAGCACGATGAAGAAAAGGACAAAGAGTCCGAAAGAGACAATCATTTTCCGAGTCTTAAAGAGCCTGTCGGAGAGGCTGCCCCAGGCCGGCCCGCCAAGGATCATACCAATATTCATGAGGAGAATGAGATTTCCTGCCTCAACGGCAGAAAGCCCCTGCACCTCGATAAGATAGGGCCCGGCCCAGAGTACCTGAAAAGAGGCAAACACGCCATAACTGACAAGGGTGCCAAATGAGATGATCCAATAGCTCCTATTGCGCAGGAGGAGCCCAAGGTCCTGTAAGGCCTGGGTCAATCCTGGGCCTGCCTCAAACGCGGAGGGGGCCCGAGATCTCTCTCCCGGCCTATCTCGCACGATGATATATAGTGCTAAGGTCGAAAAGAGATTTGTGCCGGCTATAAGGCAGAAGGCCATGCGCCAGCCCATCCCTTGGGCCAGGAGGACGAAAGGGGTTGCGGCGGCCATATTTCCCAGGGTACCGATAGAAAAGACTACTCCTGATAGAGTTGCAAAGCTCAAAGGCTCAAACCAGACTGTTAGGAGTTTCAGGGTACCCATGAGATTGCAGGCCATACCAACTCCCAGCAGTATGCGGCCTATCGCTCCCGTAGTAAGCGAGTCGGCCTGCGAAAAGATAAAGGCACCTGTGATTCCAACAATGGATAGGCCCGTCATCATGCGCCTGGGTCCCACCCTGTCGAGAAAGATACTGATGGGTATCTGGGTGATGGCAAAGGCATAGAAGAAGGTTGCTGAGACCAGGCCCAGCCCCTTGGTGTCGACATGTAGGTCTTCTATGAGTTGTGGGGCAATAACGGCATTTGAGGCCCGGTAAAACTGTGAGATGAAAAAATTGGATGAAGTGATAAGGAAAATGGCCCAGCGACGGTACATGGCATTACTCAGCGTTCGAGAAATCTCGATCTCCCAATGACCAAGACAACAGGTGATGAGGTGTTTTGTGTATTGAGAAGATAGGTCTCGATTTTAGTGGGATATATATTTTAGGGGAGGTTATTAGGTCAAGGCAAAAGCGGTCGAGTGAGTCAATGTCAGTTGGCGAGGTCCATTCGTCGTTGACACCCGGGGGCGGCCTGACTATATTTTCTCTAACCCGCCCTAATTTTTGTCCCAGGTTTGATACTTGATTAAGGAGGATTCTTTTATGTTTATGTCGCTAATTCAGAAGCGAAGGAGTATCAGGAGGTTCTTGAGCCAAGAGATCGAAAAAGAGAAAATTGATACCTTGATGGAGGCCGCGCTTCGGGCCCCTTCGTCAATGGGATCAAACCCATGGGAGTTCATAGTTGTTAGAGATAGGGGAACGTTGGAGAAGCTTTCAATAGCGAAGCCCCATGGGGCAGCTTTTTTAAAGGACGCCCCTTTGGGTGTAGTTGTGTGTGTAGATCCCGAAAAAAGTACGGTATGGATTGAGGATGCCGCCATTGCATCCATATTCGTTCTTTTGGCGGCAGAGTCTATAGGGCTTGGGGGATGCTGGATACAGATCAGGGACAGGATGCACGATGAGACCAAGAGCGCAGAGGCCTATGTCTCCGGACTTCTTCATATCCCTGAAGGGATGAAGGTGGAGGCCATAATGGCCGTGGGATACCCGGATGGGAGAAAGGCCCCCCATGGCAAGGAGAAGTTGCAGCACGAAAAGGTACATTATGAGGCCTATGGCAAGAGGTGATAGGCCCTTTCATCCCTGAACCTGTCGGCGGATCAGGCGGAAAGGATTCGCCAGCCCCCAGTGCTAGGGCAGGGGGGGCTTTTAGTCGTCTTCGGCCTCAAAAGAGAATACATTTATCTGGGCGGTTTCCATATCCACGTGGAGCATGGCATTGCGGATAGGCCTTCCCCTTTTCAAGATGATCTTTAAGACCTCCATTGCCTGAAGGGTTGCGATCAGAGAAGGGGTCAGTGTAGGGACACCAAGGATCGATTCAGGGCTCTTTGACTTGTCTATCCCTGCCCCTTCATTTCCATAAAGGTTTATGAGGCCAGGATCATCGGGAAATATGGCCATCAACTGGCCTTCAAAACCGGCCAGCGCACCGTGTACCAGGGGGATTCCTAGCTGCTTTGAAGCCTCTTCCAGGATGAAACGATCGGCCACGTTGTCCAGGGCGTCTACGATCACGTCTGATCCTGTGAGTATTTTTGAGGCATTGGAGCGACCCAGCTTGACCTGACAGGGCACCACCTCCACGCCGGCGTTGACAGAACCTGTCACTAAGACCGCCTGCTCGGATTTTGACTTACCAAGGGCATCCTGAGTGCACAGGGCCTGGCGGTTAAGATTGCTCTCGTCAAATACATCCTGATCTACCACAAGAAGCCGGCCGATCCCGATCCTCGCGAGCAACAGTATAAGGTTTCCCCCCAGTCCCCCTGCACCCACAACGGCTACCTGCGATTGTGCAAGTTTCAACTGCTCTTCAAGAGAGATGATTTCCCTGTTGCGCATATAGCGGTGAGGGCAGATTCCCATGGACAGGGCAGTGATGTATACCTGACGCATACTGCAACCGCCTTCCTCGGCAATTTTCCAGGCCTGGTGGTCATCCAGGATCTCCACTTCGCGGCCGGCCGGGTCTTTGATTTTTCTGCTCTTGCTATGGAGCAAATCTCGCACAGGCAACTTTTCCACCAGGCTTCACCTCTCGGTCTTCCCTTTTGGCTTTTTCTCGCGCCTGGCCCGCTCAAGGTTCTCTCTGGCAAATCCCAGAAACACGCGATAGGGACCTGGAGTTCCCTGAGGGAAAAAAGATACCCGATCTCCTGGAAACACTTGGTCGTAGATGTTGATTACCCGTCCATTGCGGAATACGGCCTCGATTTCTTCAACCGGGATACCAAGGTCCAGGGCCGCCAGATCTGCGCGAAGGCCTTCCATGGGGACTTTCTTTTCGAGGGAGTAGGAGAGGTCCTTGACGTCCATGTAACGTCTCAAGAATCCAAACACCCGAATATTGATGGTAGAATGGTCGCTCAATGAAGCTACCTCATCCTCCCCCTAAAGGGGGAAATAGCCCAATACGTTCCTCCCCTTTCAATTCAAAGGCCATGGATTCGCTTTTCCCGTTGACCAAGACCAATTTGACATCCTCAGGCGGAATCTTGATTCGCCCGCACAGTTCGGCCACTGTTAGGGGTTTGTCGAGGTCAAGGTCTATACCCGTTGAAGGCCTATATCCAGGATGATATCTACGAAGGGTGGAGCTCAGAAAGATCTTTAGAGGCATTCTTACAGCACCCAACTCACTTTTGTCTAAACTTATCAAGAAATCCCAGCCCATGTCAATCCGGTAAAATCTAAAGCCTCTTATGTCAAGATTGATCTAACAGTTTGAATCCTCAAAATATTTCCCTTGATGTTGCTTTAGACTTATGCCACTATTAATTTATCGTTTCTTGTCAACAAAACCTATAAGAAAAAGGAGGGCTGAGATGTTTAAGATCTTGAGAGTCAACATGTCTGACCTTTCAGTCAAGAGCGAAGATCTCCCTGAAGCCTACCGGGGGCTTGGAGGGAGAGGGCTGGCTTCCGCTATTATTTCTAAGGAGGTGGATCCAACCTGCTCTCCACTAGGACCGAACAACAAGCTGATATTTGCCCCCGGGCTGCTGGGGGGGACCAACTGCGCAAACTCAGGGCGCATTTCTGTGGGAGGCAAGAGCCCGCTCACCGGAGGAATAAAGGAGGCCAATGCAGGGGGCCAGGCGGGTGGATATCTGTCAAGGCTTGGAATCGCTGCCGTGGTGGTTGAGGGCCTGCCCGAGCAAGGCAAGCTGTACAAGCTTTTCGTTGGCAAGGACAGGTACGAGTTGTCGGCTGCCGATGACCTTAAGGGGCTTGGAAATTACGAGACGGTTGATCGGCTGAAGAACGAATTTGGCGAAAAGGCAGGCTATGCGAGCATCGGGCAGGCCGGCGAGTGGAAGCTTGCAGGTGCGAGTGTAGCATTCACCGACAGGGAGCTTCGGCCCACCAGGCACGCCGGGCGCGGTGGTTTGGGGGCAGTCATGGGCGCAAAGGGCCTGAAGGCGATCATAATTGATCCCGCTGGAGGAGAGATGGCCCCCCTGGCGGACAAGGAGGCCTTTAAGGATGCCGCGAAACGCTTTGCCGATGCCTTAAAGGAGCATCCTGTGACAAGCCAGGGACTTCCTACTTATGGCACCGATGTCCTTATCAATGTGATCAACGAGGCCGGCGGACTGCCCACACGGAACTTCAGCTCAGGGCGTTTTGAAGGGGCAGAGAAGGTAGCCGGGGAAGCTCTGCATGATATCACTGTCAAGCGAAATGGGGATCCCACCCATGGCTGTATGTCCGGCTGCATCATCCGGTGCTCCGGCATCTATCTGGATGAGAAGGGTGAGTATGTTTCCAAATGGCCTGAGTATGAGACCGTGTGGGCATGGGGCCCCAATTGCGGAATCGATAATCTTGACGCTATTGCCCGAATTGACAGGGCCTGTGACGATTTCGGCCTGGATACCATTGAGATAGGCAACTCCGTGGCAGTGGCGATGGAGGCCGGGGTCAAAGAGTTTGGAGATGCTGCAGGGGCTGAGGAACTGGCGAGCGAGATTGGAAAAGGGACGAACCTTGGCCGAATTTTGGGTTCAGGCGCGGCGGTGGTTGGGAAGACGTTCGGCGTAAGACGTGTGCCGGTCGTCAAAGGACAGGCCCTGCCCGCATACGACCCCAGGGCCATAAAGGGGATTGGCGTAACCTATGCCACTTCTCCTATGGGGGCTGATCACACTGCGGGGTACGCAGTGGCACAGAACATCATGAAGGTGGGAGGTGATGTGGATCCCTTGAAACCTGAAGGTCAGGCAAAACTTTCCAGGGAGCTTCAGATCGCAACCGCTGTAGTGGATACGACCGGACTTTGCCTGTTCGTGGCCTTTCCAATGCTGGACATCCCTGATGCCTTTAATGCTGTCGTGGACATGGTCAATGCAAAGTATGGACTGTCATTGACCGGAGACGATGTCGGGGCCCTCGGAAAACGGGTACTCGAAATGGAAAGGGATTTTAATGTTCGGGCAGGATTCAATCAGGCAGATGACCGGCTGCCCGAGTTCTTCAGGATCGAAAAGCTCCCCCCCCACAACCACGTCTATGACGTAACCGATGATGACCTTGATTCTGTCCACGCCTGATTGACAGGGTTAGGATTTATCTACAAGATTTGCTGCCGGCGCGTTCCCAAGAGGGCGTGCCTGGCAGCTTTCAATTATCCCCCATCTCCTCCCGGAATCTCCTCACCAGTTTTGAGGAGAGATGCTCTATGTAAGAGAGGTTTTCCAGCTTTTTCCTCCATGACTTAGGGATGGCCTCAACACCCAGATATGCCCCTGATATAGCGCCTGCCATGGCCCCAAGGGTGTCTCGGTCGCCTCCGTTCATAATGGCACAAAAGATACACTCCTTAAAGGACATAGGGTTTAGCATAAACGAATACACGGCAAAGGGCATGGATTCATGAACCGCCACCGAACGCCCCAGTTGGCGGGCGGCAGCATCAGGAGAGACACCCCGTAGAATCATTTCTTCAACGAGCAGCATCTTTTTCCTGATCTCTATGGTTCTGGCAGACAGGATGAGGCCTTTAACGAATTCCTCACGCGGAAGCTCCTGACCCGGGTTTAGCCTTGTCGCCCTGGCTACCGCCGATGCCTGAACTCCAGCACCATCCATGCCCACTGGGTGTGCATGGGTTACCTGGGCCGATGCGCATGCCTGTTCATAGATGTCAGGATGTTGGTGAAAGAAGAGACCCAACGGAACGATCCGCATGGCCGCACCGTTGCCTAGGGATCCGGCCCCCCTGAAAAGGCCCCGCGCCGCCTCTGTGTAAGTTATTCCCCTTCGCTCCACCTGAATAAAGATCGTAGGAGGCCCGGAGGCGTATCCCCTCCAGGGCTCTCGCTCAAAATTCTCACTAAAAATCTTTCCAAGGTGCTGTGGGTCGACGCCACATTTCTCTGTCAGGGATTCGGCCAATCCGATGGCCATGGCCGTGTCGTCCGTATAGCGGAATTCAGAAAGCCTATCCAAGGCAGGGGACAAGATGGCCCTTTCAGGGTAGCGAAAGGCAAGCTCCCCGATGGCGTCACCGAGGGCGCTTCCTATCATTCCCCCCAAAAATTTTGATCTGAGGTCTATCCCCGTACTCACCAATTTACCAGCCAACGCCTCCGGGGCATTGCAGGAATATGGCATGCAGGCCTCGCCTTGGCCCTCACTTGGCCATCACTGCGGACTTCTTGGACTGAATGGTGGCCTCCTTGTCACGTCTGTCGTCTACCTTCAGGTCGATAATTACCCGTTTGGCCCCTTCGGCTATGTGCGCGGCGTGGACCTGTTTAACAAGCCCAAACAGTGCATCCAGGTCCGGGATCTCCACAGCGGTAGCCATTGCCCCCACTTCATATCGGTAGCCGGAGTTCTCGATGATACTAACCCCTTTTTTCACAAAACGGCTCAGACTGGTCCCTTCACCTACCGGATAGACTGATAACTGTGCAATCATAAGTCTTTCTCCTTTCAACAATGCAAGACCCAGCTCTCATGCCGGTGACAACCCGATACTCGCGCAATACCTAAGTTGTCTTGTCAAGGACATGTTTATCTAACACAAAGCAAGTGAATTCTCCCTCAAAAACCGTTTCCTCTCCCCTCCTTACAGCTACCAAAACACTATGTCTCTTTTGATCCTTCGAGCCAGTTTGGGCATCAGCCACAACCATGTCATTTGCCTTGACTGGCTTGAGGAACTTCACCTTTGAAGCTCCGAGTACCACGTTCGGATGGTTCACGGCTATCATGGCCGCGTAATCTGCAAGCCCAAAAATGAACCCCCCATGGATCAGCCCTCTCCCGTCAACTGCCATCTCCTCTGTGGTCAGGAGCTCTACGCGGCTATATCCTTCTTTCAGGATAAGCGGCCTTCCGCACAATTTCTGGTCAATCCTTTCGTGCGTTCGTATTTCCATAAGACCTCACCTGTTGGCGGGCCGGCAATCAAGATTGTCGGCCCCTGATCCCGGTTTTCGAGAGACGATTTGAGCCACCGCCCTCCTAGGCCTTTCCAACATGCCGATTTCCTGGCAGCTTGAAGTGCCTCCTCCGATTTATCCGCGAGAAAAACGTCAAGCCCCTTCAAGGCCAAGAAGATGCCCTTATGCCCGTCTCCGCATGCAAGGTCCAGGAGAGGCCTTTTGACCAAATAAATCAGCTCTTGTTAGGACCTGAGACTGGCCTTAAAGGTATCCCAGAATTTCCTGTCAGCGTCCCGCCACGCGGCACCAAACCTCTTTTCAAAATAAGAGGAAGGCAATCTCTCATGCGAGGCCTTCCAGACATTTTCTCCTTTCTCCTGGGCCTTCAAAATACCTTCCAAGAAATCCCTGATATTGGCGAGTTGATCCTTTGGAATATAGGAAGCCGCACCTTGCTTGATGGATCTTACAAGGTCCTCAGGGGTCAGGGCGTGAGCCGTGAGCATTACAGCAGTGATGCCTTTCTTCTTGGCAATATCCAAAAGGGCGTACCCATCAACTCCCATGATATCCAGGATCGCCATATCGAGGTCCTGGGATTCCATTAGCCCTTTGGCCTCGCCAAATGTCGAGGCCTTTACGACGCGGCACATGGATAAAAGATCTGCCAGGACATCGAGGATATCCAGTTCGTCATCCACAACGAGGATTTTTTTTCCATCCAACAGGCTCATTTCCGACATCAGGGGTGCTCCTTCCACGAATTATCAGGAGTTAGAACAGGGCAGATGATCAAATATCTTTCCGGCTATGAACGCCACATAACTGACAGCGTCAGTGCCGAGTAATCTCGATCAGATTACCGTCGGGGTCCCGGCAAAAGAGATAATCAGACCGATCCTGGCGTTTCCCTGGTCCTTCTACGATCTCGACCTTCTGTGCCCTCAGGTCCCCAACCGTCTCCTCGAAGTTCTCTACTTCGAGGGCGATGTGCCGCATGGTGGTGGGGATCGTTTCTTCCATCACCATCAGGTGGAGCTGGGCATCTGGTCCCACCTGATACCAGTGGCCTGGAAAATTGAACTGGGGGCGTGGAATGGATTTGAGACCTAGTAGTTGGCCGTAAAACCATTTGCAGTTTTCTAGGTCCCTAACGACGATTCCCACGTGGTTATACTCCTTAACTCGAATCATGATGTACCTCCTCCAGCTAGCTCGCACGAAAAGACCGTTTACCGGTGATCCAGATCCTCAGGTCAGGGAGGCGTGCCTTTTTTCGAGTTCGAGGAGTACCCTTTTTGTCTCAAGGCCACCTCCGAAACCTGTAAGGCCTCCGTCGCTTCCGATGACACGATGGCATGGGATTACAATGGCCAGAGGGTTTCTCCCCACGGCACCTCCCACAGCGCGAGGGGCCTTCGGATTGCCTATCCTGCCTGCCAGTTCACCATAAGAGATAGTTTCGCCATAGGGTATCTCCTGCAAGGCCTGCCATACCGCTAGCTGAAACGGCGTGCCCTCTGGCGCAAGCCTGAGCGTAAATCGTTTCAATTTGCCTTCGAAATAGGCATTTAGCTGACGGATCGTTTCTGAAAAGGGACGGTCGCTCCGTTCCCATTCCGATTCAAGGATACGACCTTTTTTGCTTGCCGGAAATTTGATGAGTTTAAGTCCGCCCTCGTCACCGGCCAGAAGTAATTTGCCCACCGGGCTTTTCATGTAATAATAATGTGTCATCTTGGTTCTCCCCATTTGTTCCAGTATATCAACCGGCCAACGGCGCCATGTGCTTTATTCCCTTGTGATCAGAGTTGTATATTTTACCTCTCGCAGATCATTCATATTCTCGGCCCGGTTGCCCATGGTTTGCCGCCGAGCAGTGCCCGATAATTCTCAACAACGCGCCTGATTTCATCTTCCGGGGTCCCTCCATAACCCTCAAAGTAGTCTCGATACATCCTCGCCAAGAATTTTTGCAGAGACTTCATCGAATACCAGGTATTAAGTCCGGTCACTTATCCTGTTTTTCTTTGCCGAAAGTATGGCAAGACCCGGGTTTGGCTAGAAATCAGCAATATGGAGATGTGTTTTCAATTTAGATCTCACATCCTACCTTTGTCCCCTCGTAAACCGCTTCCATTATTTTCCGGGGTTTCACACAGTCTCCAATCATGAAAAACTCGGAGACCTTAGCTTTCAAATCGGCAAGCTTATCGTCCGCCTTTGCTCCTATGGCGAGGACCACGGTCTCTCCGGCTATCTCTTCGCTCCTTCCCTCCTCTTCTACCGTTACGCCACTGGACGTGATGGCGGTTACCCTTTTTCCTGTCAAAATCTCAATCCCGAGGTTCTGCCACCTCTCCAGCATCGTCGTTTTTTCATTAAAAAACATGTCAGGTGCAATGTCCCCCTGCATTTCAACAAGTCTGACCTTTAGGCCCTTTTCCGCCAGCCACTCTGCTACGCCACAGCCCACAAGTCCTCCACCCACCACAACGATCGGCCCCCTGTACTTGGACTTTCCCCCCAGCACGTCACGGGCCTCCACAACATTGGTATTTTTGATTCCAGCAATGCCCGGCACGACAGGAGATGAACCTGTTGCCACGATAAGTACATCGGGCTCCTCTTGAAATACAAGTTCCTTCGTGGCCTCCCTTCCGGTAATCACATTGACCCCGGCCTCATCTACCTGCCTCATCAGGTAAGTAGTGAAGACATTCCAGTCATCCCGGGTGGGGGGAACAGAAGCGAGGCGCATCTGGCCTCCCAGTTGATGGTTCTTCTCGTAAAGCCATACCTCATGACCTCTCTTGGCCGCCACCCAGGCAGCCTGCATCCCGGCGGGTCCACCTCCGACGACCATAACCTTCTTGCTCTTACTGGTCCGCCTAATCTCAAGTTCCCTTTCCCGCCCGCACCATGGGTTAACCACGCACTGCACATCAAGCTGAGAGAAAAGGCGTGCCTGGCACCCCTGACAGGTGGTGCAATAGTTGATGTCATCGAGGCGTCCATCCCGTACCTTATTTGGGAACTCCGGGTCTGCAAGAAGAGACCGACCTATGGCAACGAAGTCTGCCTGATTTTTGGCTAAGACGTCTTCTATGAGGTGCGGCCGATAAATCTTGGCCACCGCAACCACAGGTTTGGAGGTCACCTGTTTGACTGCTGCCGCAAATTCTACCAGAGGAGCGGGCTGGATGGACATGGGCGAGATCATTTTCCCTTTTGGAAAGGATTCATAGATCTCTCCGGTGATGTGGAAACCATCGATTCCGGCTCGATCGAGCTCTTTTACAACCTCTAGGGTGTAGTCGATATCCATGCCCCCCTGGATGAAGTCACTTCCATTCAGACGTATTGTGACAGGGTAGGCCTGACCGAGTCTGGAGCGTATCTTTTCAATCACCTCCAAGACAAACCGCATTCGCCCGGCAAGGTCACCACCATACTTGTCTGTGCGTTCGTTGGTATAAGGGGAAAGGAACTGATTGATCATATAGCCATGGGCCCCGTGCAACTCCATAAAATCAAGCCCCGCCTTCTTGTTCCTGAGCGCCGCTTCGGCAAAGGAATCAGCAAGTCTTTCTACCTCCACTGTGCTCAGCTCCCGTGGGGTGTATTCTGGGTCCATGGCCCTCATTACCCCGCATGGCTTGGGAGAAGGGGCCACAGGCTGTCCTCCACAGAATTTCGGAATGGTCTGCCGGCCCGAGTGAAATATCTGGGCGCCCAGCTTTACCCCGTATCTATGGACGGCATCGCCTAAGGTCCTCAGGCCTTCGATATGTTTGTCATCACAGATCCCTAACTGATTCAAAAATCCCTTTCCAAGAGGCTCCACGTAACAGGCCCCAAGGATTATCATGCCGACACCCCCTGCAGCAATGGCAGTATAGTTGTTTATGAGACGCTCGGTAACAAGCCCATCGTCGGTAGCCCAGTTCCGAACCATTGAAGCACAGACAATCCTGTTTTTTGTTTTCAATGATCCAATCTGGCCAGGTTCAGACATCTTTTTAAATTCCATGTCTCTCTCTCTCCTTTCCTCAGGTTTAAAGAATCCTCCTTCGAGCTTGGCGGTTGAAAGCAAAAAGGGGAGTCAAGGTTGACATCTGAAAGTTTAAGCCATTCGAGATGGGATTTCAAGTTCACATTGTATTTATTCGCACGATTGATTGAATGCATTGACGCTTACGAGAAAATCTAATAGGATCTTTCAGAAAAACAGACTTTTGTTGTAGTTTTTTGGGAGGCGTCCTGCTTTACTAATTCGGTATTTTTGAGAGGCCTCCTGGTGTATCTTCTTGAGGCGGGGAGGGTCTTCCCATATTTTTTGATAGGAGGGAGAGATGGCGGCGGATCTTAGCCAGGTAAGCATGCTGGCAAGGCGCGAGATTGAAGTGCGCATGGTGGCCCCTTTCATTGGTGTTCTCATCCGAGAACTGGGAAGGGACCGGGCCTTTAACATTGTCCAAGAGATTATTGAAACCTTTGCCAGAGAAAGCGGCCTTCAGCTTGCCCAGGCGGTTGGGGGAACCAGCATTGCCGATTTTGAAGAAGGGTTGAAGTACTGGATGAAGGATAACGCCTTAGAAATTGAAGTACTGGAAAAGACCAAGACAACCCTTGCTTTCAATGCGGTGAGATGCAGGTATGCAGAGATGTACAAAGACCTGGGCCTGCAGGACCTAGGAAAATATCTCTCCTGCAGCCGCGACTTTGCCTTCATAGAGGGCTTCAACCCTATTATCAGGCTCACCCGCGCCCATACGATTATGGAGGGAGCCAAACACTGTGATTTTCGGTATGAACTCATGGAGTCTCAGGACAAGAAGTGATTAAAGAGACAGAAGGGGCAAGAATCATGAAGAAAAGATTGGGATTTATTGGCCTGGGCAATATGGGGCAACCCATGGCGGCTCGTCTCTTAGAAGCGGGGTTCGCGCTGGTTATCTACGATATCAGCCGAGATAGAACAATGGTATTGGCCGATAAAGGGGCGGGTGCGGCTAATTCACCTAGAGAGGTGGCTAACAGGTCAGATGTAATCATTACCATGATACCCGATGGCCGGGTACTTAGGGCCGTGGCCCTGGGTGATAACGGTTCCCTGGCTGGTTCACAACCCGGTAATATCCTTATCGATATGAGTACAGTGGACCCGGAGAGCTCTAGTGAGGTGGCTAAGGCAGCCGATGAAAGAGGGGTGAAGATGCTTCGGGCACCCGTATCTGGGAGCACCGTTCTGGCAGCCGAGGGTAAATTGACAATCTTTGCCTCTGGAGATAGGCAGGCATACGATCAGTGCCTTGATATCTTTGGCATCTTGGGGAAAAAGACATTCTACGTGGGCGCAAACGAAGAGTCACGGTACGTCAAGCTTGCCCTTAATATGATGGTAGGCACAACGTGCCAGATGCTCGCAGAAGCCCTCACCTTTGGTGAAAAGGCAGGAATCGATTCGGAGCAACTGCTGGAGATTATCGGCAATAGTGTCGTGGCCTCTCCCCTGGTCTGCTATAAGATTCCCCAAATATCCAAGCGTGATTTCAAGGCAGCCTTTACAGCTTCTATGATCGCCAAGGATTTAGACCTGGCTCTTGACATTGGGAAAAGGCTCGATGTACCTATGCCCACCACCAGCCTGGTAAGGCAATTTCTCGGCATTCTTAAGGCAAGAGGGCAGGGTGATCTAGATTTTTCCGCCTTACTCCTCTTGATGGAGGAGCTTGGGGGCATAAGACATAGCCCCCTCACTTAGGAGGAAAGACCAGCCCGGCTGGCACGATAAGCGCCTGTTTAGTCCGGATAATTGATCACCACCAGCATGCTTGCCGGTTTGTTGGTGTTATTAATAATGGACCTACCCTCATCGGGGCCGATAAACACGGAATCCCATGGACCGAGAGTGATTTCTTCACTCTCTGTCTTTACGGTAACTTCTCCCTGGAGGACAAAATAGATCTTTTCCATCGGCGACGAGGCAAACTCCGCCCCGCCCTGCGGCAGGAAATGGGAGAGCCCCATCCAGAATTTTTGTGCCCCGGTCTCCTCTTTTCCATGAAGTCTCATTGCCGTCATTTTGAAATGTCCGGGGGCATCGTAGGGTTTTACGTCTCTTAATTCTACTTTTTTCATGTCTCAGTCCTCTCCTTTCTTGATGGGGTCATAAGAGGTCCATTTTCACGGGCTGGAGTATAGGAGACTTGCCCTTGTGTGTCAACGAAACGGATAAGGGCTGATACGGCGCCTTGACACCAGTGCAGTTCTAGAATATCTCTTAGGCCGACTTCTTTCCCCCTTGCCCACCTAAGACTAAATGGGCAGCAACCAAATCACCTTTTTGAGGATTAATATCATGCTGGATGAAAGAATAAAAAAGGAACTGATCGATATAGTCGGAGTCGAAAACTTCACCGAGGCCAAGATTGACATGGTCTCTTACGCCTATGATGCCATGGGCTCAAAGGGAACACCCGATTGTGCAGTCTGGGTGACCAGTACCGAACAGATTTCCCGAATCATGCAACTGGCGAGCCGGGAGAAGATTCCGGTCACCCCAAGGGCTGCCGGGACCAGCATCGCCGGCATGGTCGTACCCACCCGGGGAGGGATCGTCCTTGACGTCATGCGGATGGACAGAATCCTGGAGATCAACGTTGAAGACCGGGTATGCGTCGTGGAACCGGGCGTGGTTTATGCTGATCTCCAGAAGGCGTTGGCCCCGCTGGGTTTCACCTTGCCGACCGAGCCGGGTAGTTCCATCGCCAGCGCCATTGGGGGCAATGTAGCCACCAACGCCGGCGGTTTGAAAGGGGCGAAATACGGCACCACCAAGGATTATGTCCTCGGCCTCAAGGCCGTGCTGCCTGACGGGCGGATCATG
This sequence comes from uncultured Desulfobacteraceae bacterium, assembly GCA_964452575.1. Taxonomy (GTDB): domain Bacteria; phylum Desulfobacterota; class DSM-4660; order Desulfatiglandales; family Desulfatiglandaceae; genus CAYVMN01. Next base: position 20,900 of record CAYVMN010000031.1, read on the forward strand.
AAGACCGGTACCCGGACCATGAAGACCTCTTCGGGCTATAACCTGACCCAGCTCTTGGTGGGATCAGAGGGCACCCTTGGCGTTATGACCGAGATCATCCTAAAGATCGTCCCCTTCGCCAAGGCAACGGCCACAGGGCTCGGGCTCTTTGACTCCCTGGAAGACGCCGGAAGGGCCGTCACACAAACCATGTCTTCCGGTGTCATCCCCAGTGTCATGGAGGTCATGGGCCGATACCTGATCCAGGCGATCAACGAAAACACCGACCTCAACCTGCCCGATGTGGATACCATGCTCCTGGTGGAAACGGATGGATACACGCAGACCGAGGCCGACGCGCAGATGGACAAGGTGATTGAGATCTTCAAACGAAATAAGGCTTCGGAGGTCCAACTGGCCAAGACCGCAGAAGAACGTGCCGACTTATGGGCCGCTCGGAAGTCGACCCACCCGGTCGCAGCTAGGCTCAACAATTCGATCGTGGTAGAGGACGTTACTGTGCCCATGAGCAGGTTGGCGGATCTCTTTCGCGAATTTGGAAAGGTGATCGAGAAGTACGGCCTCAAGGTGGCCATGTGCGCCCACGCCGGAGACGGGAATTTTCACCCCTTGATCACCTTTGACAGACGGGACCAAGACATGGTGGAAAAGGTCGAAAAGGCCAATGATGAACTCTTCAAGATGGCCATCGCCATGGGCGGCACGCTGAGCGGTGAGCACGGCATTGGCACGGTCAAGGCCAAATACATGACCCTGGAGCACGACAAGACGGCCATGGAAATGATGAGAACGATCAAGCGCGCCTTCGACCCGCATAATATCCTAAACCCCGGTAAGATGGCGCTTGACGGTTGACGGAGGACAGAGATGCAAGAAAAATATCGATTTGAGGTTGATTTTGGTGAACAGGTCCTGCGCTGCTCGGTCTGCGGGTTTTGTCAGGCCGTGTGCCCGATCTACGGCCTGACGCGGCGGCCAGCCCTGAACGCCCGGGGTAAGATGCTGCTTCTCCAGGAGGTTATGAAGGGAGAGATGGGGCTGGACGAGGATTTGGTCGAAACACTATTCCAGTGTACGGGCTGCATTTCCTGCGAGGCCAACTGCCCATCCGGGGTCAAGGTCACCGAAATCCTCCGACAGGTGAGACAGGATATGGTCGACATCGGCACCTGCCACCCTGCCTTCACCGGCATGAACGAGGTGTTGCAGACCAAAGACAATATTTACGGAGAAAAGGATGCACCTGATTATGTGGAGGGGCGGAAGGTCAATGCAGGGGCCGAGCATGTCTACTTTGCCGGGTGCGTAGGGACATACCGGGAGCCAGAGGCGACTGAGACGACTCTCGATCTGCTGGACCGCCAGGGAGTCGACTATACGCTTATTGACGAGGTCTGCTGCTCGGGCATCCTGGAGGAGGTCGGCTACAGCCTTCATCTATCCAAGGCAGAGACCATTATCGATCGGGTCAGTTCTGTCGGGGCCAGAACCCTGATCACAGGCTGCCCCTATTGCTACCGGACCTTTAAACATAAGTCCCAATATGCGGGCCTGGCACAATCAGGTCTTGACATCGTGCACATCTCCCAGTTCCTCACAGCCCATGACTTCGGCGTTACGACGGATCTGGTTGTCACTTACCATGACCCCTGCGACCTTGGCCGGCACGCCGGCCTTTATGAAGAACCCAGGGAGACCATCCGGAAGATCGCCCCGAATTTCAAAGAGATGGAACACCATCACGCCCAGTCCCTTTGCTGTGGGGCCGGGGGTGGTGTGCGGGGAAGCTATCCCGTCAATTCCATCGCCATGGCACGCCGCCGCCTGGAAGAGGCCGAGGCCATTGGTGCGGACGTGCTCCTGACAGAATGTAATTCCTGTGTCCATAACCTTTCCAACGCAAGGCTGAGACGGCAAGAAATGAAGATTTTCACCACACCCCAGTTCATCGGTCATCTGCTCGAAGAAAAAGACTAGGCCGTCGGCTCCGTTACCAGTAAATGTACCCTTCTATCTGGTAGACAGGATCCATTGGAAATGGCACCGGATTGTTCTCCAGGACTCTGAAAACTGCCATGGCCGCGATTACGCTGTCAAGGGCGTCCCCGTCTTTATTGGCTATGATTTTTTCTCTTAATGGAGACTGGTCGATTTGAACTGACCCTGCCCTCTGTACCTCTTTCAAGATCCGAAGCCGGTTCCTTTTATGGACTTCACTGCAAGCCTTGTAGGGGAGCCCCTTAAGCCCCAGGCTTCTCAAAGTGGAGGCCGGACAGACTTCAAGAATCCATGGTTTGTCAGCAACAGGCTCATGAAAAGGAAAAACGCAGGCGCTCTTGTCTCGGACAAGAGGCCTGAGAACCTCATTAATACCATGATATGTCTGCTTGAAGATCCTCAAATTATAAGGGGAGAAAGGGGCGCGGCTTTCAATATCCGCCATCCGCTTGAGTTCTTGTCTATCTCCTGCCTGGCGACAGGCCTCGCGGAATGCTTCTGGACTCTCGTAGCTCTCCGGGAATGCCGAGACAAACTCTTCCCAGGAATTCTCTTCCACCAGGGAAGCTGGCAATCCAAACGGGAAATCGAGACCGAAGGCTGCGTTTGGGCTCGACTCGATCAGCTTCACCAAGGCGGCCAGGCATGGCAGGAGTCCATTTCCCAGATTCAGTAACTCCCTGCCTCTGAAGCATTCCGCTATGAGCAAACCCCCGTCCTTATTGATGCCTTTCGCGATCCAGATCTTGTTCCCGGCATCTTGTGAACCGCTGAAGTCAATACCGTATATGGCTTTAACTTCCCGCATCGGCCATCATCATGGCCTTTCCCCGGCTCCCTTTATGGCTGCCCCAAGAGATGATAGGGGGTTAAGGGGCGGACTTCACGATTCGTGTAAGGAACGGGTTGCCAAGGTCTCAGGCCAGATAGCCCACCACGAGATCCCCCACCTCCGTGGTGGCGTACCCCATTTTCCCTGCATCAAGTCTTTTCAGCTTCTCCTTCACGACCCACTTGATTGCCCCCAGAAGCCCCGCGGCGGCAGACCCTTCCCCTAAATGATCGAGCATCATCTGGCAGGCCACTATGGCCGCCAGGGGATTTATCTGCCCCAGCCCGGCGTACTTGGGCGCCGATCCCCCCATGGGTTCGAACATGGCCGTGCCTTCTGGGTTGATGTTCCCTCCGGCTGCAATGCCCAATCCCCCCTGGATTATTGCTCCGATGTCTGTGATAATGTCTCCGAACAGATTGCTGGTCACAATGACATCGTATTGTTCCGGGTTCTTGATCATCCACATGCAGAGGGCGTCCACATGCTGGTAGTTGATGGTGATATCCGGATAGGTCTCATGAAGTTCCTGAAATACCCTGTACCACAGGTCTGATTCGTAGATCAGGACATTGGTCTTTGCGCAGAGGGTAAGTCGCTTCTTCCCTCCTCTCCGTCTGCAATATTCATAGGCATAGCGGATGCACCGTTCGACCCCTTTGCGTGTATTGACAGACTCCTGAATGGCGATCTCATCGGGGGTCCCTTTTTTGAAAAAGCCACCACCCCCTGCATAGATCCCTTCGGAATTCTCCCTCACCACCACGAAGTCTATATCCTCCGGACCTTTGTCCTTGAGAGGGGTGTCAACCCCTGGAAATAGCACCACAGGCCGGAGGTTGATGTAGAGATCCAGTTCAAAGCGCAACTTCAGAAGGATCTCCCTTTCCAAGATCCCGGGCCTTACATCCGGGTGGCCGATGGCCCCCAGGAATATGGCGTCCATGGTCTTCAATTGCATCATCTCAGGTTCCGGCAACAAGGCCCCATCTCTTAGGTATCGCTCTCCACCCAAATCAAGGGTCTCGAATTGAAGATCAAGGTCAAATCGTTTCGAAATCGCCTTCAGGGCCTTTAGGCCCTCGGCTACCACCTCCGGTCCAGTCCCATCGCCTGGGATCACCGCAATATGATAAGACCTCTTCATAGATCCTCCCATGGACTAGCCCTCATCCCATGATCGCCTCTGAACTCGTCACTCCCTCTCGAGATCTTTTGCCTCGAACTGTGATTTTTTCAGGTACTTCACAAGGCCGCCCGCACTCAGGGTATCGCGCATAAAGTCCGGAATGGGCCTTGCAAAGAAACGTCGGCCCCCGGATACCTCCACAATCGTCCCCAATGACAGATCGATAGAGAGTCGATCTCCTTCATTTACCTGTTCGGGCACCTCTTCTGATTCCAGAACAGGGAGGCCGATATTGCAGGCATTTCGATAAAAGATCCTGGCAAAGCTCTTAGCGATGATGGCCCCTATCCCGGCCCCTTTCATGGCCCACGGCGCCTGTTCCCTGGAAGAACCGCAGCCAAAGTTGACACCTGCCACAGCAATATCTCCTGCCTCCACCTCCTTGACAAATTCGGGCCTTACATCGACAAAGCAATGTTGCGCCAGTTCGTGTTCATCCGATACATTAAGGTACCTTGCGGGGATAATCACATCAGTATCCACATGATCTCCAAACTTCCACACCCGTCCTTCAATTTTCATTCCTTCATTAACCTCCGGAAGGCCGCCCTCCAACAGGAAGTTTGAAGGCGCCTCTTTTGATCCCCTCTCACCCCTGAGCCCATTCTCTTAGAAGTTCGAGAACACTGGTTCTTAGCTAAAGCTGCTCCGGTGACGCAATATGCCCCTTCACCGCAGACGCGGCCGCCACCACCGGACTTGCCAGATAGATCTCGCTCTTGGGATGCCCCATACGGCCCACAAAGTTCCGATTGCTCGTCGAGAGGGCGCGTTCTCCTTCTGCCAGGATCCCCAGATGTCCCCCGAGGCACGGACCGCAACAGGGAGGGCCAATAACAGCCCCCGCGTCAACAAAAATTTCAATAATACCCTCCCTTATGGCCTCCCTGTAAATCCACGGAGACCCGGGAATAACGATAAACCGGGTACCCTTTGCCACCTTTCGGCCATCCAAGAGGCAGGCCGCCTCCCGCAAGTCTTCCAGACGCCCATTCGTGCACGATCCCAAGAAAACCTGGTCCAGTGGAACCGAATCCACCTCTGATATGGGCTTCACATGATCGGGCGAATGGGGCAGGGCCACTTGCGGTTCCATATCATCTACCCTAACCCTGATCTCTCGGTCGTAGGTTGCCCCTGGATCACTGCACAAAAAAATACCCGGCCGCTCAGATCGACCCTCCATGTAAGTCCTGGTGATCTCATCCGGTTCAAAGATGCCGTTCTTGGCCCCCGCTTCCACGGCCATATTGGCCATGGTAAAGCGGTGGGCCATAGAAAGCTGCTCAATTACCCCTCCGGTAAATTCCAGGGAACGGAACACGGCCCCCGCGACACCCAGCATGCCAAGTGTGCAAAGGATAAGATCCTTCCCCCCTACCCAGGAGCGGAGCTTTCCCTCGTAGACGAGCCTTATTGTTTCGGGGACCTTGAGCCATGTCTTGCCCGTTGCCAGGATCGCCCCAAGATCGGTGCTACCCACCCCCGCTGAAAACGCGCCCAGGGCCCCATAAGTGCAGGTATGGCTGTCGGCCCCGATCACGAGATCCCCGGGGGAGATAAGACCTTTCTCCGGCAGGATGACGTGCTCGATACCCGTTTCGCCCAATTCAAAAAAATGCCTGATCCGGTGCTTCCGGGCAAACTCCCTTGACACCTTCACCTGCTGTGCCGACTCGATGTCCTTGTTGGGAACAAAATGATCTGGCACAAGGGCGATCTTTTCTCGATCAAACACCTCCCGGGCCCCAAGTTCATGAAATACATTGATGGCGAGGGGAGCTGTAATGTCATTGGCCAAGGCCAAGTCCACGCTAACCTGGACCAGTTCACCAGGGCTTACCGCATCCCTTCCGGCATGTGCTGCCAGGATCTTTTCGGTTATTGTCATGGGCATCTGCGATGATCCTCTTTTCTCATTCCATCTTTGAGACAAGACTAATCTATCTCTTCATGAAATATAGTTTCACTCGGAGACAACTTGGGGTTCTTTTTCATATATTCTAACCGATTCAACCCGTTGATATAGGCCTTGGCGCTGGCGGTGATAATATCCGGATCAGCGCCCTTACCTAAGGCCACCAAACCGTTTTCCTGGAGCCGAACCGTCACCTCACCCTGGGCATCCATCCCGCCGGTGATCGCATTTACCGAAAAACGCATCAGCTTTGATTTGCTTCCCGTCATTTTGGCGATGGTATTGAAGGCTGCATCAATAGGTCCCACCCCGAAACCGGCGTTCTGTGCCTCGTTTCCCCTGATCTTGAGCTTGACCGTTGCCGTGGGAACCGCAACCGTGCCGCTCA
>CAYVMN010000032.1:0-27023 GCA_964452575.1 uncultured Desulfobacteraceae bacterium
GGAACTATTCCATTTCTCCATCAAAAATGTGAATTTATTTTTGCGTCAATCCTTAACTGGATGAACCACACGCGTGTGGATATGTGCGGATGTTGTGTAAAGAGGTTTGGCGCAACAGATGGCTTCTACTGGTTTCCTGAAACTCATGGGGCAATTCGCCACGAATTGTTCTTCCGCATTGCTCTATTTACCCCCACCATGCTACTTCGCGCAGAAATCGCCAAAGGACATCTTTTCGAAGGCAGGAGATTCTTTGAAGATTATGAACTGTGGATCCGATTGGTGTCGCGTTACCGCGTGGGAAACGTTCCGCAGGTGTTATATAAATGGCGCTCCTACCCTCAACAAGCCAGCAGAAGAAGAAGCAAGGACTTAGAGGAAGAATATTCTGCGTCTCGACCACACCACTTCTTCGCGCTCTTCCCTGAAGCCTCTTCGGAGGATTATGCCGCCTTGGCATGTGTTGCTGAGAAAAGACCCTTAAGCAATCTGGCGCACCTGGAGCGGGCCGGGTTCTGGCTCGTGCGCTTGGCTCGAACCTCGGATAGGTTTTTGCGAAGGCGCATGGCGGAACGCTGGTTTGCGGCCTGTCGAAGGTCGGCCCACCTTGGATGGGGGAGTTATCGTCTATACCGCCAGGTCTCCCCACGATTCGATGTTCCTGAAGAGAAACGGGCGATTTTCACGCTGCAACTGGCATGTGCATTGAGAATCAGGACAGACTCGTGGATTTACAACACCCTTAGTCATCTGAGAAGAGGATTGCGGCGCCGAAAACGAAGCCCCTCTGCAAGAAAGAACAGGCCGTGACAGAGACTCCTCTCAGATTATTGACTGTGCATGGCAGACGTTTTTTCCGATCTTGTCGTCGGCGCCTTCATGCTCGAAAGACTCGCCGTTTCTACGCCCAATTCATGAAGCCCGGCGCTCTCGTTTTCGATGTCGGGGCCAATGTGGGCAACCGCACCAAGATTTTCTTGCAACTGGGCGCCAGGGTGATTTCCGTGGAACCGCAGAAGGAGTGTGTGCGAACACTGTTCATCCGCTACCACGATAATCCAGCGGTTCAGATCGTTCCCAAAGCGCTTGGGGCGGCGGAGGGTAAGGCTGAAATGCTGATTTATCATGGGTTTAATAGTCGCTCGTCTCTTAACCCCGCCTTCTGCCTGGCCCAAGATCTGAATGGCCGGTTTGGGGCATCATCCCCCGATGAAGAGCGAATGGTCAAAGTGACAACTCTGAATACACTGATCGAGGAATTCGGGCCACCGTCTTTCATTAAGATTGATGTAGAAGGCTATGAATATGAGGTTCTAAGGGGTTTATCGCAGCCTGTAAAGGCCCTTTCCCTTGAGTTTTTGCCTGTGTATCTGGAACCGGCGCTCAAGAGCATCGACTACCTTCAGCGGTTTGGCACCATGCGCCTGAATTATGCTATTATGGAGCGAATGGAGTTGGCTCTCGAAGACTGGGTGGATCCTGAAAAGATGGTGAAGATATTGAAGTCCCATGAACATACCCGGGAGTTCCTTTCTGGTGATGTGTATGTTCGCTTTATTGAGGAAACGCGGCAGCCAAGAACTAGCAATGCCGGACCTATCACCATATGAAGACATCATCCTATTTTCAAACACCGCCACAAGAGCATCTTTGATACAAATATGGAGCATCAGGCATCCCTTATCCATATCGGTCTTGCCAAGACGGCCACCACCTCCTTACAACGCAATTTGCTATCCCGGCATCCGGAGATCTACTATTTTGGCTTTGAAAACCGCGATGTGAGCATGCGATGGGTCCTCAAGATGATCAAGAGCCAGGATTCCATAGACTACAGGCAATCTAAGGTCTCACGTCTCATTAACGGCATTTTCGAAAGGAATCCGCTTGGAAACAAGAAACTGGTCGTTTCAGATGAATTCCTAACCCTGCCCTATCATCCCGAATATACTGCGGTTGATCGCGCGGCCATCGCGAGACGTTTGCGGGATACTTTCGGGGCGGCCAGGATACTCATGGTAATTCGAAGACCACAGGATCTACTGGGGGCTCTGTATTCGGAATGGATGAAATGGTACGGCATCCGCCACATGTCTAGGGTCGATTTTGATACCTGGGTAACCGGCATGCTGAATACACCCACAACAACGTGGCTGTCTCTTCTAAAATATTATGATATCTATCAGGTATATGGAGAGATATTCGGTTTTAACTGCATAGCGCTCTACCTGTACGAAGAACTTGAAAGAGATAACGCGGCTTTTGCCACCAGAGTCTGCCAGTATGTTGGGGTTTCTCAGGAAGGAGCAGGAGAACTCTTCGGGCAAAAGCGATTTCGTTCCAGGCTCAAGCAGTGGCAGGTCCAGGAAAGGTTGATTTTCACTCCTCATCCAAGACTGTGGCGGATATACCACAACCTTAGACGGCGGAGGCCCATCAGTTCTTTAATGAACAGGTTCTTACCTGGCAAACCGGCCGGTGCGCATCTGTCTCCTGAGATTACGACTCGAATCGACCGACGGTTCAGGTCCCAATATGAGAAACTGGCTTCAAATACGGGTCTGGATCTGAAGGGATACGGTTATTGGGAATAGAAATAGAAAGGTCCGGAAAGAATACAGAGGGATCTTCTGTCCGGCAGGGAAGGGGCTTCTTCTGCCTGGGAAGAATTGAGATATCAGTATCTCAATAGCGCCAAGCTTTTGGCGAGAAAATAAGCCCCCTTTTAACCCGTATTCCGGAAAGCAGATTTGTAACATATTGAAATAGAAATATGTTTCCAATCTACTGAAAATTGTAGCCCATAAATATGAGCGGACAGCACACAATGATCCCAGACACTTACAGGGTCAGAAGATAATTTTCCGGAATACGGGTTAAAGAGCGTATGGTCAAAGTGACGACCTCTCATATCTGCATCTTGCTAAAAAGTTCTTTCCACAACCTGATCATAGACTCAAGAGAAAAATACTGCTGAGCGAGCAGACGGTTTCGTTCTCTGTCCTGATCTGAAAATGCCAAAAACCGTTCAAACGAACATGATCCTATCTCATCGGCATCGAATACTTTTATGCCCAACTCAGTTAACATTTGATAGGTTGGGGAAAAGGAGGATAGATAGACTTTTTTTCCGTTAAGCAAAGAAGCATATACACAATAGAGGCCTTGCTGCCTTTTGGCATTGACAATCAAAATATCAATATTTTGCAGGAGGATATTGTACTCAGCTTTGGGAATAATACCGTTCAGAGGAATAAATTTTGGCCCCAACAATCGCTTACCAGTTTCAATCACCTCAAGCTTATAGGATGAACGGGTAGTGTACCCGAGAGGTGCGATGATTTTCACATTATCGAATCTAAAGCATCCCAGCCGGGGCAAGAGCTTCAAATGCTCATTTGAAGGGTTTCCTGAATTGCCGAACAGCACATTGTAAACATTCCTGGCTTTTTTCTGAGTGGCAGATTTCAGCACTGAAGAATTTGTGTTGTAAACACAGATAAAATGCTTACTACAAGGCCCGTGCAGTTCGTCAATTATCTTAAACTCCCTCGGGGTCAGTGTACAAATCATCCCCAACTTCGGAAGAATTAAGCTTCTGGTCCACGAAATTGCTATAGCCATGACAGTGGATCGTAATACAAAAAAAAAGTTATCATTCAATATCTTTTCGAATTCTCTACTTCGGATTAAAGATCCCCTGATACTCTTTAGAAGTCCATGGAACAAATGAGCCAGCAATTTTTTCTTCAACTCAAGTAATTGTTTGTCCCGGCGATAGGAAATAACATCGGAGCCCCAATGAATTAGTGCAGTTCTTTTCCACAAATCCGGCCGCATAAGAAGACTGGGCCATAAGTTTTCGTAAAAAGCACTATTATGAATCATCAGCAGGTCATTCTTTCTCATTTTGCCCAGACACGATAAATCAATCCGCATTCCTCGATGGATTCTCAGACAAGCGGCAGGCAAATTCAACTGCTGATATGACGCCATCGCCTCTTGAGACACACCGTAAAGATGGAAAATCTGTTTACTATCGGAGATGCCCAGTTGATCAGAATACCTAAAGAAAACTGCAATTATATCCGGTACGTGGACGGTGACGAAACCAGGAAAAATATGATGGACCATCTTTTTCTCCAAACTCATCTTCTACTTGGCAACAGCGGTATATATGAAACCGGCACGGATGCATGAAGCCTTCCCAAAGCCTTTTATAAGCAACCTGCCCACCCCTTTATCACCCCCGTTTTTCCGAAGTGCTGTGGATTGAAAGAGGACACTCTGAAACTCCAAGATCTCACAGGTGCGATTTGACGCATTGGCTGGATTGAGCCATCATCTTTGATGGCCCCCGCGAATGCTTTAACCAGCATTGATGTTTTTCCCGTATCTAGACTCAACTCGTTTCTGTACCTCGGCACCCAACCTGAGGATTAATCGAATTCGCTCACAGACTTTCTGGACGTCTTCAATGCTCATACTGGTCCCTGTGGGAAGACAAACGACCTTTTTGAGAACTGACTCCGTGTTCGGCAGCAGCAGATCAGTGTCAGGAAATAGAGAACAGTATGGCTCCATTCGGTGGCATCCGGGGAAAAAGTACCTCTGCGCCAGAACGTTCTCTGCCTTCAAGGCTTTTATCAGGCAATCCCTCGTGATGCCCGCTTCCTCTTCCACTTCTATCAAGATGTAATGGTAGTTGCAGAATTCATCTTCTGCGTATTCCACTACCCGGAGCCCTTGCACCCCCTCAAGACCGGCACGATAGGTATTGTAGTTGTGCCGATTTGCCTCGATGAATGTCTCCAGGTTTTCGAGGGATGTCAGCCCCATTGCAGCGCAAGCTTCTGTCATTTTCCCATTCATTCCAACACTCGTCACGGTTCCCTTGAACCCGAAGTTCTTCATTCGCCGCACTTTTTCTGCCAACGCGTCATTGTCCGTAACTATCGCGCCGCCTTCAAAGGAGTTGATAACCTTGGTAGCGTGAAAACTGAACACCTCGGCATCGCCGAAGCCTCCAATCATCCGCCCGCAATGAGAGCAGCCAAATGCGTGTGCCGCATCAAAGAGTAGATGAAGGTTGTGGCGTCTGCAGATTTTTGACAGAGCCTCAGTCTGACATGCCCGGCCAAACAAGTGCACGCCGATTACGCCGGATGTTCGTGGGTTAATAAGAGACTCCAAGCATTTGGGATCAATGCAGTAGTCGGCAGGGTCGATATCGCAAAAAACAGGGGTAACCCCTTGCCATAACAAGGAATGTGCCGTGGCTATAAAGGTAAATGACGGGATTATGACTTCGCCGGTCAACCCAAGAGCCCGTGTTGCTATTTCCAGGCCGACAGTGGCATTACATACGGCTACACAATGTCGGACACCCACATAATCCGCCACCCGCTGTTCGAATTCCCGCACATATTTTCCAGAGTTCGTGAGCCATTTGTTGTCAAAGATATCGTTGACCCGGGCGAAAAATTGAGATCGGTCGGGAATATTCGGCCGACCGACATGGCGCGGATGCTCAAAGGAGGGCTCACCCCCAAAGATGGCAAGCGGATCGATCTCATCTCTTTTCTTAATATGCATCAAGCTTTCTTACCACCTTTGCCGGTGACCCGAATGCGACAACATCATCGGGAATATCTTGGAGTACAGTACTGCCCGCCCCTATGACTACACGGCGACCGATTGTAACTTTGTCCGTCACAACGGACCCTACACCAATGAATGTACAGGCTCCAACGTGTACGTGCCCGGCAAGATGGACGCCAGGTCCAATGTGCACGCCATCGCTGATACTGCAGTCATGATCAACACTCGATCCGGTGTTGATGATCACATTTTGTCCGATATGGGAGCCCGGGTTCACCACAGTCCCGGCGACAATAACAGTTCCTGAGCCTACAACTGCGTCAGTTGCAACAACCGCGCTTGGATGTATCGCCTTTGCCAGTTGGAAGCCTTTTGCGTGAACAATCGCAGCCTTTTCGACCCTTGCATGGCAATCCCCGAATGCCAAAAGAAAGAAACGTACTCCCATCCGGTAAATATCTTCAAGGCTATTAATACCTATAAAAACTGGCAGTTTTTGATGCAGACCCTGTTTTTTTTCTAACCCTTCGTCTATAATTTGGCCGACAATTTCATAATCATCAACCAATTTAACGATGTCGGTGACTACCTTCGCGTGTCCTCCACTCCCCCAAATGGCCAGCTTCTTTTTTCTACCTCTTGTCATCTCTTCGACTCCGCTTGTCCTGCTAATAGCCCCGAATAACAGTTGTGTATCTTCAAATCGCCCCTCGGAAATGTGCCAAGAAAGGCTGCTCTTTCTACCCCCATTTGACCCTTAATACATTCCCTGTTTCGGGCCTCAGATCGTCGGCCTCACAGCCGAGGCCGAAGTAAAAGGCGCCGGTGAGATATTCAAATGAGCGGGCGAAGGTGGGAGATTTAAACTCGAACAGGGGTTGCCATTCCGACAGATCCCGTGTTGCCGTTACCCGTATGGTGACCCTGTCATTGGTGTCATTTGGCTCGAGGGCTGAAAGCACATAGAGCACGCCGTCTTTCGCCAGTAAATCCCACGGCTTTCCCGGCAGGTTAATCCTTTTGATATGGGCCGGATCTTTCGCCATGTAAAGAGCGAATGGGGTCCACTGATGGTCCGTGGCCAGATGCGCACCGATGTAAACGGTAGCCCCTTTGAATGGGACATCCCTGACCACCAGTCGAATTGGGTGATTTTTAGTAACGCCGGGGAACCATTCCACATTCTTTTCTTCATGAAAACGATTGCCATCCCAGGTGGCCACCCCCCTGTAAAGGGATACATACAGGTTGGCGCCCACAGTAAACAAGGTATAGGCCCGCATCCCCAATATCCCGCACCCTTTCCATGTATCGCCTCCATCTTCAGACATTACGACAAATTCAGAGTGTGGTTTGGTCCCCAGGGCGGCAAACATCTTCCCATTAAAATAAATCATATCATAGCAGTGAATACCGCCGGGGATGTTGCGGTATTTCTTCCAGCCCTTTGCCTCCAACCGGTACCAGTTGCCATATTCCCATGAATCGGTCGGATCATGACCCGGGACGACCAGTTTGCCATTCAAGATCCGGAAGCGGTCAACCTGTTCCTCGTCGGCCTCAAATTCGACTCTAAATTGATTCCCCTTCGGATCGTAGGACCAAATCTGCCCCCCTTTGGCATTGGGCGCCGGGCCGTCATTGTTGCTGTTACCCATGCCAAAGTACAACCGGCCCTCAAAAACCTGCATGTCCCAGATATTTCGCGCATAAACCATATCACCGGCCCGGTATTTTTGCTGCCCTGGATTGCCCAATGTTTCAACCAGGCTGTTCGCATCCTTGACATGGCCGAAATACTCTGTCCCGCTGAACAGGTTCCCGGCGAACAGGGTTATTGTCAACGCGGCAGCAAGCCCACAAAAAACAACTTTTCCGCTCCACATTATGTTCATCTACAACTTCACTTGGACTATTCTGTCTTCATTCAACTCGTTCAGAAACTTCAGCACATCCCTTTCGCAAGTCTCGCGATCAACGTCAAATCTTTCAGGGAGCATATCGATCAGATCAGATACCTTGACGGGCTTCTCAATAAGTTTCCATATATGGCTCCCGATATCGTCCAGACCGTAATATTTGCCGTTTTCGATGCTCATCATGACAGTTTCCCCGTCGATGTCACTGGCAACGATCTCTTCGATCTGGCAGATTACGGTATCTGTTGAGATTTCTTTCATTTTCATGTCTGCTCCTTATTCGTCATTTGGCAGTGGGCAAAAGGCAGTAGTCAGTCGATAGGCCCCAGCCTATGGGGTGCCCGGCTTGGAGAGGCCTGGACCCCGGGGGAGGGAATCACTCACCAAGAGTTTGAGTTGCGTTCTGATTTTCTTCGGGATTGTTGTCTGATATTTTGAACTGATGACTGACTGCATTTCTTATCCCATCTCACGCCCATTTCCCTTACAAATTGAGAATACCGTAAGGACAAATGATCGTCAAGAGCCCCAGCAACTCAACAGCAATACTCAATATGGCTTCAATGAGGCCTCTGAAGGTTGGGGGAATGTCATCACGATTCCGTCTTCCATCGTAAATAAGAAACATTTGACAGGATTGACATGACATGACTTATTTTTTGCCTTTCCAGATGAAAGGCAAAAAAGATCCATGAGTATCAAGCAGTAGTCTCATGTCTCTAAATCATCCAGCACCCGGGCAGGCAGCGGCGCCTCCTAAACCTCTGCTTGGTGTTCGATTACTTGAAGATGACAAAAAACTCGTCCAATCAGCTCGCCTTTCAAATTGAGGAGGACAAATTTACCATGGCTGGCCTGGGGTCATCTTGATTTGTGAATTGAGTGGTGGTATGCTCGCCCAACTATTATGGGTTCACGGGAGAGGGACAGGTGCCGAAACCGGACCTGATTTGGTCTCACCTTTTGGGTGAGGATGCCCGCAAGGTCTGTCGGGAGAAGGTATAGGCGTACGCTGGAGAAGAGAAGGAGAACAGGGATCTTCTGGTATTTTAAGGAGGGAGCTGACACTATATGGACGATCCGAGATTGATAAGCGCACGGGCGGTCATGCGGGAATGTTTCTGGGGTGATTATCAGATCACGGTCGAAGAACTCCTCAAGCGCATAGCGGCTGATGAACCAGGCTTCGACCGTCTTGTGTTTTCAAAAATCGTGGAAAACAGTTCTTACCCTTCCCGGCATATTCGCGCCCTATTTCATCCCGACAGATGGCGCATTTTGGTGGATCGCTACTTGAAAACGGGGAGAAATACGAAAAGGATTCGACTTGTGGCGGCCAACCTGACGGGGAACTACGAGCTGGCAAAGGAATATAGATGGAGAATATAGATTACAGGGCGGTGTATCGCATTCAGGACCGGGTGCTGAAAGTTGTTTTCGGGGCCGATACCACTTTTTATCTGACCGGCGGCACCTGTTTGAATCGGTTTTTTTTGAAAAACGGTACTCTGCGGATCTGGATTTGTTCACCAATGAGAATCACCTTTTTCGAGAGGATGTGCGGACCCTTCTGGATGCGTTTGACTTAACAGCTTCCAAATACGAGGTCTCAGTGGATGCGAGGGACTTTGTGAGGCTTGTTGTGGAATCCCCGAGGCGGAGTGGCGACAGGCAGGCGTCGGACCAAACAAGTCCTTGACAGGGCAAAGAGATGTAGCATATGTTTCGAATCATTATAAGGCCCCTGAGGCGTAAACATATAGGGCCACACGATGAAATTGAACCTTACGGCGCTGAAAAGGTGCCTTGATGAAAAACCAGAGGTTGTTGCCGCCTATCTTTTCGGATCTGCAGCTGAGGAATCATCCGTTGTAAATGACGTGGATATACTGGTGCTGCTGCATCCGGATGCGGACAGGTATGAGGCCCATTTCCATTTAAGCGGAAGCGTTGCCAACGCCCTCGGCATCTCCGAAGACCGCATAGACATGCTGTTCCTCAATTTGGACGAAGCAGAACCCGCGGTTCTTTATCATGCCATAAACCGCGGTGTTCTGTTGAAAAACATTGACTCAAATTTCTTGAGCGACAGGATTGATTCCCTTTCAAGGTATTTTTTGGAAAACGAGCCCATGATTCTGCAAGCGAAACGCCTTAGACAAGAACGAATAGAGGCATTTTGTGCGAATAGATAAAGAACGGATAGAGAAATACGTTGACAGGATTGCCGCAGAGACAACTGATCTCGAGAATGTCCTTGCTCGCCCGGATAAAGAGATCTTACAAGATCTTCATGTTTTAAAAAGCCTCAAGTACTCGACGATCATCATAGCCGAGGCCATAGCCAGCACGCTGCAGCATATCCTCGCCAAACGCCACAATGCTGTGGTTGATGGCTATATGGATGTCTTTAGAAAGAGTAGAGAGCACGGTGTACTGTCTGATGAACTGGTTTCTCGCCTTCAGCCATTTCTCAGTTTTCGAAATATGCTTGTCCATCAGTACTGGCGGGTCAGGGATCAGAGATTTCTGACAAACTTGCGAGATGGCCTGGGGGATTTCCATGAGTTTGTAAGAGATATGAGTGCTATCATATGCGAACCAAGCAAGGAAATTATCAATGAAAAAGATGATGGCTCCCATGGAAACGCTCGTGCAGAACGTGCCTGACATCTCTTGTCGGACCATCAGAATATCTTCCACGTGCCAAGATTAGGACGCGTAGACCCGCCTGCCATGCAAGGCACGAGCGGGCAGGTGCCCCCGGTATCTTTTTCATGACTGCTCATTCATAGGTAAGCGGTAAGGGGTGAAAGGAATATGAAAACCTAGGCACCAAGAAGACGTGCTCGGTTTCCAAAATGTGTGCGAGGTATTCCGAAAAGGCCTTCTTGATGTCGAATCGCACCCCCGAATACTCGACCGAGGATGGTTACCATGTCACGTTTCCAAACCTCAGATACTCCCGGTCCGGCTTGTCTGCTGCCGCCTCAGCGTCCCTCTTGGGCGATCTGACTTATACACTAGCTGATTGACGTCCTCTCAGATTCTGCGGTATGAAAATATAAGGTTTCTTTTCATTTGGGCTGGATGGAGGTGCTTATTTGGAGCACAAGAATTTACTGAACCTCGCCAGTGTGCCTTTGGAGTTAAGACTCATTCTTGCCTGCCTTCGTGCCTCGGCCGGCCAAGAGGGGAGAAGCGAGATCAGTGCGCTGAGCAAAAGGACAATCGATTGGGATGCCCTAATTAGGCTGGTTGATCGGCACCGGGTTCCTTCAATGGTATACAGAAGTCTAAACCGGTTTGCTAGTGATACCGTGCCCGAACCTGTCCTCCCGCGTTTAAGGGGGCGTTTCCAGACAAATGCGAAGCAGGCCCTCCTAAAGACCGCTGAACTGGTGCGCATATTGAGGCGGTTTGAGCAGAGTGGAATTCCTGCCTTGCCTCTTAAGGGTCCGGTCTTGGCCCTCCAGATTTATGGCGATCTAGGGTCACGGCATGTTGGAGACCTGGACATAATGGTCGCCCCGGAGTGTGTGAAGGAGGCGGAAAAGAGCTTAGTGCAGGAAGGCTACCGACGCACCCATCCAGGTTTTGAGATGACACCCAGACAGGGCTTGGCTTACGTTCAGAATAACCACCACTTTGGATACTATTGTCAAGACCGTCGAATCAGGGTGGAGCTTCATTGGAGGTTTGACTCCAATCGTTACCTCTTCCCCTTGAAATTCGATGATGCCTGGAAAGACCGACGAATTCTCCATATGGGGGGCACCGATGTGGCAACCCTTTCTATTGAAGATACGATTCTGTTTCTGTGTGTCCACGGTGGCGTTCACGCCTGGTTCAGGCTGTTCTGGCTGAACGACCTGGCCCGGCTTTTGCTTAAATATCAAACCGTTGACTGGACCACGTTGATGGAACACGCTGCTCGCCTGGACATCCAGCGCATGGCGGCCGAAGGTCTTATACTGTCAAACCGGTTGTTCGATTCCTCATTGCCAGAGCCGGTCCGCGTTTACGCTGAGGAGGACAAGGGCGCGTATGACCTTGCCGGAATGTCCCTTTATCTCATGAAGCATGCCGGTGGACCATCTCCTAGACCATTCACCCATGCATATGCCTATAGTAAAATACACGGATTTGGGCTTCGGAGCGATCCGCGATATAAGCTGGCCTTCTGTCTGAACCTGATAGGAGCCAAGTATGGCGACTGGGATACATTTCCATTACCGGATGCCTTCTTTTCCCTTTATTACGTGATAAGGCCCTTTTTCTGGTTCTTTCGCTGGTATGTCAGGGGCACAAAGGTCTACCGGGAAGGACCGTTAGGCGGTGCGAACAATGAGGGCGCGAGATAGACAGTCGCAGGGCGTGCTGCGCCATTATATCGAGACCTTGTTCCAGTATGCACGGGCGAGGGCCTGGATTTCTCTTGGCCTGATGGTGTTTCTTGGCCTGACCCAGGGCGCCGGGCTGGTGATGCTCATTCCTTTTCTGCAATTGATCGGGCTGGGAGCTGCAAAGACTCCGGTCGGCCTTGCAGCACATATTGGTAATATGTTCGCCTGGTTCGGTCTGCAGTTGACCCTATCGTCGATCTTATGCCTATACGTAGGAATCGTGGCGGCTTACGCTACGGTCACGCGGTACCGGGACGTGCTCGACACCAGGCTTATTTACGGATTTACCCAGGCCCTGCGCAACAGGCTGTACCAGGCCCTTTGCCGTGCCGATTGGCTGTGTTTCCTGCGGACAAAGGCATCGGATGTGACCCATGTCCTCACCGCTGATCTCCAGCGGGTGGGCTTTGCGACACAGCAATTGCTCCAGTTGACCGGGACCGTCATCATTGCCGGGGTGCATATCGCGGTCGCTCTCATTATCTCAGTTCCCATGACCCTGCTTGTATTGGCATGTGGCGGTGGGTTTCTCTTGGTGCTCCACCCCCTCAATCGGCAGGCCCATGGCGCCGGAAAGGCCTTTCGGGGCTCCATGAATGATATGTATTCGGCGGTCACCGAACACCTGGGCGGCATGAAGATCGCCAAAAGTTTCAGCCTGGAGGGTGCGCACGAGGAAGATTTTCGAAACATCACCAAAGGTGTCACGGAACAGATGGTTCATTTTACCAGGGTGAATGCGGCCACGCGGATGTACTATGAAATCGGGGCCGCCGTTGCACTGGCGGCGTTTTTTTTCGTTGCAGTGGAAATTGTAGGCATGCCTGCAGGAAATCTGCTGCTCATCGTTTTCCTGTTTGCCCGGCTTCTGCCCAGGTTTTCCATGATCCAGCAGTCGGTGCAGCGGATTTCAAACTCCCTCCCTTCCTTTGAAGCGGTTCTTGAGATGGAAAAACGGTTTGAGGAGACAAAGGAACCTGTTTCCGCCGGTGCTGTGAGGCCTGTCAGGCTGGACAGGGAAATCCATCTTTCCAATGTCTCCTTTCGTTATGACAAGGGAGCTGAAATCTGGGCCTTGCGGGATGTGGATGTCATCATTCCCGCCGGGGGCATGACAGCTATTGTGGGGCCATCCGGGGCCGGTAAGAGCACCATGGCGGATCTGATACTGGGGCTCCTTTCGCCTGAAAAGGGCATGGTAAGCATTGACGGCCAACCCCTGAAAGGCTCCTTGTTGCATCGGTGGCGGCTCTCGGTTGGATATGTGCCCCAGGACACCTTTTTGTTCCATGATACCATTCGGGTGAACCTGCTCTGGGCCCTCCCGGATGCAAAAGATGCAGATCTCTGGACGGCGCTTCGCATGGCCGCTGCCGAGGCGTTTGTGTCCCGTATGCCGGAGGGTTTAGATACGGTTGTGGGAGACCGGGGAGTGCGGCTCTCTGGCGGCGAGCGCCAAAGGATAGCCTTGGCCAGGGCCCTCTTACGCAAGCCTTCACTGCTGCTGCTCGATGAGGCCACAAGCTCATTAGACACGAAAAGCGAGCGGGGCATCCAGGGGGCCATGGACAAGGTCCGCGGGGAGTTGACCATTGTGGTGATAGCCCACCGGTTTTCCACCATCCAGAGGGCCGATAGGATCGTGGTACTAGAAAACGGCGAAGTGGTTGAACAAGGCACGTGGGACGAACTGGGCGAACTACCGGAAGGTCGATTCCGGTCATTAGTTGCGACTCCAATAAGATAGGGCACTGAGAAGGGGCCAAAGGAAAAGGTATCATATTATGGATAAAGAGGCATTCCGACGATTCGGCTATAAATTTGTTGATTGGGTGGCCGACTACCTGACTGATGTTGGCGAGTATCCCGTGATGTCACAGGTAATGCCTGGCGAAATAAAGGAAAGAATCCCTTTAGAACCCCCGGCCAAGGGCGAGCCAATGGATAGGATCTTCGAAGACTTTAAAAAAATCATCCTCCCGGGGATTACCCACTGGCAGCACCCTTCCTGGTTTGCCTATTTCCCGGCGAATAACAGCCCCCCATCCATCCTGGCGGAATTGTTGACATCCGGCATTGGGGCACAGTGCATGCTCTGGCAGACATCTCCTGCAGCGGCCGAACTGGAAGAGATGGTCCTGGAATGGTTGCGCAAGATGCTAGGGCTTCCTGAAGGGATGGCCGGAGTCATTCAGGATACGGCCTCTACCTCTACCCTTTGTGCCTTGCTTACCGCAAGGGAGAAGGCCACAGATTTTGAGGCGAATCTTAAGGGGGTCAACAGACCCCTTGTGGTTTATGCCTCAGAGGAGGCACACTCAAGCATAGAGAAGGGGGTCAAGATTGCAGGCTACGGGAAGGAGTCTCTCCGTTACATACCAGCTGACAATACATTCGCAATGGTCCCGTCAAGGCTTGAAGAGGCAATTGTTAGAGATAGGGAGGAAGGATTATGTCCTGCCTGTGTTGTTGCTACCCTTGGGACCACCTCTTCAACCGCAATAGACCCCTTGGAGCCCATCGGAAAGATATGCAGGCGTTACGGGGTGTGGCTCCACGTGGATGCCGCCTTTGCAGGGACGGCCGCCATCCTTCCGGAGAAGAAGGCCATGCTGAAAGGGGCCGAGTACATGGACTCCTTTGTCTTTAACCCCCACAAGTGGATGTTTACCAATTTCGACTGTTCGGCATACTTTGTGAAAGACCCCGGTGCATTGATCCGGACCTTTGAAATCCATCCGGAATATCTAAAGACGGGTGTGGATGCCCAGGTCAAGAATTTTAGGGACTGGGGGATTCAGCTGGGAAGGAGATTCAGGGCCCTCAAATTGTGGTTTGTAATTCGGTCTTATGGGGTAGAAGGGCTTCAGGAGGCGGTGAGACGGCACATACGCATGGCCCAGGATTTTGAGGAGTGGGTCGAGGGGCATCGTGGCTTCGAACTCCTTGCCCCTGTGAACTTGAGCGTGGTCTGCTTCAGGCTAAACGACGGACGATCAGAAGATGCCCTCGAAGTCCTGAACAAGAAACTCCACGAGGGCCTCAACAAGACAGGGAAAGTATACCTGACCCATACCCGTTTAAAGGGTAAATACGCCATTCGTATGGCCATAGGCCAGAGGACAACCGAGGAAAGGCACGTGAAAGAGGCTTGGGATTTGATTGTCGCAAAGGCAGAAGAGTTGTTTACCCTTTGATTCTCGCGATCTCGTCATACATCTCGATCCTGGGTTTCCCGTCCAGCATGGGGCCCAGGAGGTTAACAGGTTCACATCTTATTAATGGATGATGCTAGGCTTTCGATTCCTGCCGGTCTCTATACCAGTCTCTTCAGATTGTCAAGAAGGACGGAACCCTGGTGCCGGCGGGTGGTCTTTAGAACTCCCTCAGGGATTCATGGATGCCCTTGTGTACTTCATACCAGAAAGAGAGCGCGGCCTCCCTTTTGTCTTTCTCAAATAAGTCTATCCATCTGAGGAGCTCAGGGTCAGTGTCCCCTTCGACGATGTTCCTGCGCTTCAAAAAGGTATAAATGTAGTCGAAGTTTCTCTCCGATTCCCAGAATATAGACGAATTCCTGCTATTGACGCGGCTGGCAGTCATGGCGATTTTTTCCAGGAACCGGTCTCTCAGGCCGTATAATGACTCCATGATCTCGGGGACCATGTCTTCGGCCCACTCACGGTGAAAACGGCAGATCCCCAGATTGTCCAGGGTCAGTTCTTTTCGGAAACGTTGGGCATTCTTCCTGCCAAGCTCCCGCGGGGGAAGGAAGCCTTCGCCGTAATACATGTAATACTTCCCCATAATGGCCATTGGTGAGAGCACACCGGGAGTCCAATATTGGTTTGGTACCATCCATCCATTTCGGCCGAAGGCGTTGTAAAGGAATAGGTCGAGGACCTCCTTTCCTCTTTCCCTTGCAAGGCGCCTCGCCATTTTTCTGGCCCCGCCTTCAAGATCCAGAATTCCTCTCTTTTCTATGATTGAGTCCATCAGTTCCACGCCCAGGTCTGCATTGTGCATGGAATCAGGCTCAAGATTGAAGCCCTTGTGCCAAAATACAGGGGTTGTGTTCACGCCCAATTCCTGGGCCTTGATCAGGCCTCTGGCCATACACTCCATAAGCCAGGAAAGCACCCCTCCCACAGATATGGCGTCAAAGCCATACGTATCCGCATGGTGATTTATCTTTTCGGCAGCGCGTTGATCAAAGATCCCGCAGAGTGGTCCCATTGTCTGATAGGGTTCATAGTCCTTCTTGAATTCATTGTGCATCTTCTTGCAAACCGCTGTGCAGGGCTCACCACATGTCTTCTGGAGCTTGGGCCTGATGGTCTCCTCATTGAATTGCCTCAGATAGTGGTCGAGTATAAACCTCTTGTGGGTCTCCACGCGTTCGGCCTCATCCATATAGATGCTGCTGTAATTGAACAGGATGATGCGGCCAGTCAGGGAGGCGAAGTTGACCCCGAAGGTACCTCCTGTGTCAAATTTGGGATCAAATCGGTATTTGGTGGTTGATTTAAAGTCCTTGGCCATGAGCCTCTCGTTATACCTATCCTCAAACCATTTATCAGCCACCTTGCGGTCCCGGAAGTCGTCATGTAGATAGGTGCCCCCGTAAATGATGGCGGCAATACCGTGCTGCCTTAACATCTTCGTGCCAAGCCCCCCGCGTCCGGCCCAGGTATCCACGTGCGTTATCTTACCTTTGCTAATCGGCGCGGATCCTATAGCACCAAAGTCTGTTCTTTGTGAGGCCGGACCCACTGCCAGGATTCTTGGGTCGTTCTCGTAGTTTTCCCCGAATAGATTATAGGCATAATCCATCGTGGAATAGATGCCGCCTCGTCCACCTTTCCATACTTGATTGAGGTCTATGGGTACAATCTCTACAATGATCTCCTCACTGTGAATCCTATTGAGATAGAGGAGAGACGGGGCCGCTGCCTTTCCTGCAAGGGAGACCATATTTATCCCCATATTCTCGAAGACGAGGCCTGCACCGCCCATGGAGGATATGTAGAAGCCGGTCCACGATGGTGAGAATCCACTGAAGATCAGCCTGTTTGATCCAGGGAAAATGGACCCTGCCAGCAGCCCTACACCGATATTGAGGGTATTGTAATGGGTTGCGAGGTGGAGCCCCAGATCTACGGGACCGAAAAAATCGCCTACCGGATAGCGTCTTATTATGTAATATCCTGTCGAGGCATCCACAAAGAGCACTTTCTGATTGACTTCCATGGGTCTTTCCTCTCTTATTTTGTTAAAGGCATTCTATCACAAGGAAAGGTTCCTGTACATCTTCCTTGTCCGGACCGTGGTTGATCCCTTTAAAAAGAGTCCCTAAAGCAGGCCCACGGCCGCAACCGAAATAGTGTCCAGTGGGCACATTTCAGAGGGGCCTGAACCTTTGAACCTCTCAACCCCTATATGTGTTTGTTATTTTGGATTTTTCTCATTGGAATTTACTTGTTACTTGAGATTTGTAATTTGGAGTTTCCCCAACAAATATCTTCGATTCTTGCATAGAAGTTCCAAATTAAGACTCTAAGGTCTCCTGTGTCAGGACCCATCATCGGGAGGATAAGAGCCAATGACTTGCCAGGGTGACGGATGATTGTTATATTTATCATAATTGCAGTAATAAAGGAGACGATATGCCGGAGTATGAGGGCATTGTAACAAAGATAGACAGTAAAGGCGGCGTTGAGGTGCTGATCAGGCCGGAAAGCGCAGGCATAATTGGGGCTTCCGGTCTTAAGGTATGCCACTCCGCCTCAGAGAGCTCGGGCATTTGTGTCAAGGCCGAAAACGAGTTACGTGCCAAGGTGGGAGACCATGTACGTATAAGAAGGGATGCAGGGGTACTCCTGAGGAACCTTAAATTACTAGGGGGGTTAGCCCTCCTGGGTCTCCTGGCAGGCATATCGGTTTCGGTCGCCTTCAATTATTTCCAGGACATCTCTGTCCTGGGAGAGGTTTTATTGGCGTGCCTCGGGCTCATCTTAGGGGCATTGGCAGGCGCGTTTCTCTACCGGCGAACTTCGGGGGATCTCAGGCTCGTAATCACTCAGGTGATTCAGGAGGGGGCCTTGGCACAGCCCTTTACAAGGGAAGGTCTTTCATGTCTTGAGAGCCAAACCAGGGCATGTGAAGGCTGTGCGTTGAGAAGGGGCACGAATTGATAGGTGCCTGCCTATCCTTTGATGGCCCCGGCTGAGAGGCCGCTGACGATACGTCGCTGGAAGAGAAGGACCATGACAACGAGCGGCGCTGTTGTAATGAAAGAGGCCGCAGCGATCTCCCCCCATGGGACAACGTGTTCTCCCTGGAAGAGGGCAATCCCCACGGGCATGGTCTGCCTCGAAGGATCGGTCACTATCAAAAGGGCAAGAAAGAACTCATTCCAGGCGTAAATAAAACACAGGATCGAGGCGGTAAATAGCCCCGGAGCCGAGAGGGGCAATATAACGCGCACGAGGGCCCCCAGCCTTGTGCATCCGTCCACCAGGGCGGCGGCCTCCAGCCCTTCAGGTAACTCCTGGAAGAATAAGGTCAAGATCCATATGGCGAGGGGAAGGGTAAGGGCCACGTAAGGGAGGACAAGACCTTGGTAGGTATTGAGCCATCCCATTGTCTGGAGAAATCTCCAGATGGGTCCAACAATGGCAATCTGTGGAAACATGGCACAGGCAAGTATCCCCATTAGTAGGGACTGTGAAGTTTTTCTGTGCAATCGGGCCAGGCCATATCCGGCCAGGGTGGCCAAGGAGATTGTCACAAGCGTGGTAGACCCCGCAACAATGACAGAATTTGTCAGATAGTGGAGGATCCCATAGCCCTGGATGGCGGAACGAAAGAAGTCCAGGGAAAAGGACGGCCACCATTGGGGCGGGATAGCGGTTATCTGTGTCTGGCCCTTGAAGGCGGACGACACGAACCACAGGAATGGGGCAAGCGAAAACCCAATGGTAAGGAGTGCCCCCAGGACAAATAGGGGTTTTCTTAGAAATCCCGCTCTCATCCCCTTGTCTCCAGCAGGCGCCGTCCGACCGTCCGCAGGTATAGGATCGCGAGTATCAAGACAATTATGAATATTGATACGGATATGGCCGAACCATACCCCATCCACCCTTCAACGAACATCTTCTTGTATCCGTAGAGCTGGAGCACATTGGTGGCATCTGCGGGCCCCCCCTGTGTCATTACAAAGGCCAGGTCGAAGACGCGAAATGCGTCGATGGTGCGAAATAGCAATGCCACGAGCAGTGCGGGTCGGATAAGGGGCCAGGTGATGTGCCAGAAGCGTCTCCATACCCCCGCACCGTCCACCTTCGCAGCCTGATACAGGGCGTCAGGGATGACCTGCAGACCGGCCAGGATCAGCAATGCGGCAAAGGAGGAGGTCTTCCATATATCCGCTATGATGATGGCACAGAGTGCGCTGCCAGGCAGGGCCAACCACGGGATGTAACTGGCGGAGCTTGCCCCAAAGATCACATAGTTGATCATCCCATAGGCATCGTTGAATAGGAATCGCCACATCTGTGCCGAGACCACCGTAGGGATGGCCCAGGGGATAAGCACGCAGGCCCTTAGCATGCCCCGACCCGGGAAGCTATGGTTAATAAGAAGGGCTATTAGTACACCGATCAGGAGCTCGAAGAAAGTAGTGGCGGCCACGAAGATTGCAGTGATGCAGAAGGAGTGACGGGCGACCGGGTCCCTCAGGAGTTCTCTGAAATTCTCCAGACCGACAAAGGGGTTTTTCAGCTGCGGAATGCCGATGATTTCCCGATGGAGACTCAGAAAAACCGACTGGCAGATGGGTGCGGCGATGAATAACAGGAGCACCAATATGACAGGGGAAATCAAGACCAGGTAGAGCCTTTGGTCCCTTGGTGTCATTGCCGGATCGCAGCCCCCAGTTCCAAGAGCCTTTGGAGTTTCCTGGATGAGGCCCTGGCAAGCTCTGGAATATCAGCGTTTTGTTCCACAATGGCGTGGCTAAAGAAGCGTTGAAGTTCCTGGCTGATCATGGGGTAGATGGGGGAGGGGGGCCTTGGCCTTGCGCTCTCGAATGCGGGGAGAAAGGCGTTTAGATGGGGCATTCGTTCCTGGACCCCTGGGTCTTGATAGACCGATCTGCGCGTAGGGGCGAGGCCGGCCTCCAGGGCCAGGATCTTTTGGCCCTGGTGGGAGGTCATAAATTGTATGAATCGCCAGGCCTCCCTTTGATGTCGGGACCACCGATTTATCCCAAACTGCCATCCCCCTAAGGCCGAGGCCGAATGGTGTCCGGGAAAGGTGAGAAGGCTCCCAACCCCAACCCTCCCGGCAATTCTCGACTTTCGGGGGTCATTGGCAAAGGACCAGGCATATGGCCAGTTGCGATGAAAGACGGCCTTTCCCTGAATGAAGAAATCGAGTGATTCCGGTTCTTCGTAGTTTATGGCACCTCTTGGTGCCGCCCTTCCGATAATGTTGTCCCGTACAAACGAGACCGCCTCCACTGAAGGGGGATGAGCAAGGGCGGGCTGGCCGGTCTTGGGGTCAATCACTGAACCTCCGTTGGACCATATCAATTCCAGCATGTTGCAGACCAGCCCCTCGTACTGCTTGAACTGGCCCGAGTAGATATAGAGGCCCGGATCATTTTCTCCCTCCAGTATTGCCTTTCCCTGGGAGAGCATTTCGCTCCAGGATCGGGGAACGTCAAAATGGTATTTCTTGAGGAGATCGTCACGGTAATAGAATAACCCTGCGGCAATATAACAGGGAACCCCGTAGATCTTATCCCTGTATGTATTTGCTGCGATGGGTCCAGACAGAAATCTCCCCTGGTCTTGTCTCTTAAAGATGGGGGTGAGGTCTGTGACCCATCCGGCGTTAGCGAATTCCGGGGGCCAGATCACATCCATGAAGAAGAGATCCACAGAGGTATCCTTGTTCTTGAGTCGCTGACTTACAATGGCATGGTATTCCGTGGAGGAATGGGGGCCCACCTGAAGTTTCACCCGAACCCCCGGGTTTTCCTGCTGGAACTTATGGATCAATCCCTTCCAGACCTGAGGCTGACTTGCCTTCCATGTGAGAAAGACGATCTCTGTGGGCCCGCCCTCCGAGGCGGATCCACTCACAAGACACAACAGGCCAAGCAAGAAAATGACTATTATTTTGGCCGATCCCCTCATGACTCACCCCTCTTGGTAAGTTTATTTGCCCTTCGTGCCAGGCCCTGGGAGGCCCCCAAGCCAAGATCACGAAGAGAAGAGATCAGGCCTTTGACCCCTCAACCTCTCCATGAATTCTCTACTGGACTGTCGGCCGTATGTGAAAAAGTGCTCCACTCTGTCTACAGTGGAGTTGAGCGGGATCTCACAGCCTGACGAAAGGATATATCCACTCCCCCCGGCTGCTGTCTCAATGCATCGGTCAATGGCCTGTTCCATTTCGTCAGGGCTGCCTTTTGCAAAGAGGGTTGTGGCCACATTACCCATGATCGTCACCTTGCCGTTGGAAAGACCTACCAGTTTTCCCAGAGACGAAGGGGCATCCAGGCTGATGAAGCGGATCCCGGTTTCAATAACATCCTCCATGATGGGATCAATAGCCCCACATATATGGAGGGACATGGGCACCTTCTTCGATCTAAAATGCTCGGACAGATCCTTGTGGTATGGTTTTATGAAATCCTTGTAGATCTGGGGTGAGATCAGGCTGCAGGAGGCCGCGGCCTCTCCCAGAGACGGGGCGAATCCGGATTCAATCAGGGCTTCGCCAACGCTGCGAACTACCTCTGTGGTGAACCTCATCAGCTCATGGACAAAGTCAGGCTCCGCAATGCTCTCGAAAAGGAGCTCTTCGGCGCCCCTGAGGTGAATGGCAAGATTCCATGGGCCTGACTGGCCGAGCCCCACAGTAGAGGTCTTTCTCGCCTGTGAAGATACCCTTTCAAGGACCTCAAAAAGGTATGGGAATCGACCATCCTTCTTCGGATCAGGCACCTTGAGTCTGGCCAGTTGCGACCTGTCTTGTAACAGGGGCGCCTTGGGGTGAGAGATATTGTCCTCGGGGAAGTCAAGTTCGCACCCCACTGCCTCGGCCTCCAGGTAGATATCGTTATAGACAATAAGACTATCGGGTCTAAATCGCTCGTAGAATGCCAGGTGCGCCTCAGCGCTTTTCTTTGCATCCTGCAAGATTTCCCTGACAGTGTACTTGGTCATCCTTGAGCAGTATGGTCCTATGAGGACCGTGGTTGGGAGTCGATCCGAATACTGCCGCTTTAGGGCGGATACCATATAATGTCTTCCCATTCGTTCTTCCATAAAGACACCTCCTTAGGCTATTCCTTCTTGTACCAAGGCCCCTCGCCCCGGTGTTTTAATTGACTGACAAAGTCCCCTTACCTATACTCCATAAAAAGCGCACTCTTATCAACCATTTTCGGATATGTCCCTTTAGCCCTCAGGGTGGCTCAGAGGGCCTATGCCCTTCAGGTTGGAAAGATCGTTCTGGCCGGTGGTATAGACGAGTTCAAAGACAGTGAGATTGTCAAGAGGGCATACCTGGGAGGATAAACCATCAGAGCGGGATGACCGCGATGACCAAGGACGAGACAGACATCTGGGTGGAAAGATTATCAGTCTATTCTGATCAGGACCTTGACATACTTGCTCGGATCTTCTTCCAGCAGTCGGAAGGCCTCGGCGGTTTCCTCCAGTTGGAAGTCCCTGGTTATCAACAGGTCAGGATGGAACCGATTACTGGCCATCAGGTCCAAGGCCCGGGGAAAATCACCCAGGGTCACGCGAGACCCTGCTATTTCAAGTTCCTTCAAGGCCACCTCCTTCCACAACACCGGGGTCTCTTGCGGCCCAAGCCCCATCATGACCACCCGACCGCCGTGGCGGGACATTTTCACTGCCTGTTGGGCCGGCCAATCCCTTTCTGGTATGGCCACGGCCGCACCTATGGTTTCGATGACCCGGTCCACACCCAGATTGTTTGTAACTCCCAGAACCGCCCTTACCGGGTCCTCCTTCAGGGCGTTGATCACCAGGTCCGCACCCATTTGCCGAGCGATCTCCAGCCTCGAATCTATGACGTCTACCACAGCCACCCAGGTGGTAGCCGAAAGCCTGGTCACTTCCAGGACAGACAGACCTAACCGCCCGGCACCCAGGACGACTACTTTATCACCGGGTTCTATTCGGGCCCGGCGGACGGAGTGAACGCCAAGGGCGTATAGCTCAGTCAGGGCGGCAGTTCGGAGAGCAATGCCTTCCGTCACCTTGAAGACCTTGTCCATGCCTACCGATACAAACTCGGCGAAACCACCATCGTAATCTATACCGATCAACTGAAGATGGCAGCAGATGTTAAGGCGGCCCTCCAGGCATGCCGGGCAAGACCCGCACCAGATGATCGGATCGGCCACCACCCGGTCTCCGGGCTCAAAGGAGGTGACCTTAGGTCCAACGGCGGCCACTTCACCCGAGAATTCGTGGCACAGGATGCGTGGGTATTTCACGCGGTCTTTGAATTCGCCCAGATAGATGTGCATATCGGTGCCGCAAATACTGGCCCAACGCACCCGGATCAAAACCTGGTCCGCTCCTGGTACCGGTTTTGGCACATTTCGGATCTCGAATCGCTGGTCATCGACCAAGACGGCAGCCTTCATTTCGTTTCAACCCTTATAGATGTTGCCTCTTTTTTCCTTCCCTCCAGGCTGTTAGGCCGGGAGAGGTTGCCAGAAACGGGGCCACTCCCCCAAAAAGTCCCAAATATTAATCTTGGTTCCAAATATGCAACTGTTCAAACACCATCACAGACCCATGTCAAGGAGAAAACCAGAATCACATGAATTTTCCCTTGACATGAAAGAGAAGGGGTTATATTAACCAATTAGACAAACCAACCGGTTGGTTTAATCATATAGTGGAGATGACTCCTATGTTGACGAGACAGGGTGAAGGGCGGATGGATAAGGCCTCGACCGAGGAACGGATCCTAGCGGCGGCGACAGAGGAATTTGCCGCTCACGGTTTCTATGGCTCACGGACCCAGGCCATAGCGGATGCTGCTGGCGTCAACAAGGCCATGCTCCATTATTACTTCCGCTCCAAGGAGAACCTTTACAGCCAGGTCATCCAGGCCGCCTTCCGCAAGATCCACACCCGGGTCAGCCGGTCCTGGCTGGGTCCGGGGCCGCTCAAGAAAAGAATCGAGATGGTAGTAGATTCCTATATGGACAACTATGAAGAAAATCCTGGGCTCCTGAATATCATCCTCCGAGAGGTGGTGGACGGCGGCGGCCGGCTTAAACAGGCCGTTATGGAACTGAAAAAGACCGAGTTTCTCCAGACCGATCTCGCACCCACCGCCATGCTGCGAGGGGCTGCTCATGAGCTGGGCCTTTCCCTTGCTGACATGATCCACTTCCTCGTCAACCTGATGGGGATGTGTGTGGTGAGCTTCACCAGTCCCCTGCTCCTTGAGACCATCCTTGATGTGGACGTCTCTGACATGAAGGGGTTTCTTAGAGATCGGCGAAAGGCCATTAAATCCATGGTCCTTGCCTCCGTGGAGGCCCAGATGGGCAAACCTGGAGAAAGGAGCAACCTATGAGCAGAAGGAAGGCCCTGCCGATTGTGGGCCTTATCCTGATTGCGGCAGGACTCCTCTACTATTTTGCCTACTATCGCCTCGAGGCATCCAACGCACGGATCATGACCTCCGGCCATATCGAGGTGACAGAGGTGGACCTCAGTTTCCGTCTCCCCGGTCATGTGAGACGTCTTCTCGTAGATGAGGGCAGTCAGGTGAAGGAAGGGGACCTCGTGGCGGAACTGAGACAGGAGGTCCTAGAGGCAAGGAGGGACCAGGCCGCGGCCCAGGTGGAAGAACTGGAGGCCCGCAAGGCCTCGATGGGGCTTGCCATCAAGATCAGGGAAGAGGTGCTCGAGGCGGAGATCAGACGGGCAAAGGCCGGCGTTTCCGCTGCGGATGCCCGGTACCAGAGCCTCAAGACAGGCTCTCGCGCAGAGGAAATCGCGGAGGCGGCAGCAGGCCGCGACAGGGCAAAGGCGGAGTGGGGAAACCGGCAGCGGGATTATGAACGCCTGAAGGGCCTCTATGACCGGAGAATCGTCTCCTTCAGCCAGTATGATGCGGCCCGTACGGCTGCAGAGACAGCCAAGGCCGCGTATGAGGCCTTGGAAGAGCGCTACAAACTCGTCAAGGCCGGCCCAAGGGAGGAGGCAGTCCGGGAAGGGCAGGCCAACCTGGTGGGTTCTGATGCCGCGCTCACCGAGGCAGAGGCGACGCGCCGTGAGGTGGAGAAGATGAAACTGGATCTCAAGGCCCTCTTCGCCCAGGCAGATCAGGCAAAGGCCGTGCTTGCTGTGGCAGAAGATGACCTGACCAACTCCCGTCTTTACGCCCCCTTTGACGGCTTTGTCACGGTCAAGGACGTGGAAGAAGGGGAGTTTGTCCAGGCAGGCACCCCCGTGATCACCATTGCCCAGTTGGACAAGGTCTGGGTCAAGACCTATGTCCCCGAGACCCAGTTGGGCCGTATCCGTATAGGCCAGAAGGCCGAGGTCCTATCCGACACATTCCCGGGCAAGGCCTATCCCGGCACTCTCACCTTCATATCTCCGCAGGCCGAGTTTACACCCAAGAACGTGCAGACCAAGGAGGAGCGGGTAAAACTCGTCTATCGTATTAAGGTGACACTCGAGAACCCCAACCAGGAACTCAAGGCAGGGATGCCTGTGGATGTCCTCCTGAGGTAGAGGCTGTGGCCCTGGTAGAGGTGGAAGGACTCTCACGCTCCTTTGGCCCGATCAAGGCCCTGGATGGGCTCACCTTCTCGGTGGAAGAGGGGGAGATCTTCGGTCTGGTGGGGCCGGATGGCACAGGAAAAACGACCTGTCTGAGAGTCCTCTGCGCTCTCATCGGGCCCAGCGCGGGCAGGGTCAAGGTCCTGGGCCGCGACGTGGGCCGGGACCCGGAATCCAACAAGACGGAGATTGGGTACATGGCCCAGCCGGCCAAGCTCTATGATGACCTGACGGTGAAGGAAAACGTCGAGTTCTATGCCGACCTCTATCAGGTCCCCAGAGGGCACTACGCCCAACGCATGAAACGGCTCCTGGACTTCTCCGGGCTTGCCCCGTTCACGGACCGGCTCTTTCGGAACCTCTCCGGCGGCATGAAGCAGAAGGTAGGCCTCACCTGCGCCTTGATTCACACGCCCAAGGTCCTCTTCCTGGACGAGCCCACGAACGGTGTCGATCCTGTCTCACGCCGGGACTTCTGGAAGATCCTTTACGAACTAAAAAGGGAAAACGTCACCATTGTAGTGGCATCCACCTATCTGGACGAGGCAGATCGATGTCACCGTATAGCCCTCTTTGACAGGGGCCGGGTTCGGATGGTCATGGAGCCTCTGGCCATGCGCAGGCTCCTGCCGGGGCAGCTCTACCGGATGACCGTGTCAGATCGCCTGAAGGCCTTGAGGACCCTGCGATCCCAGGCCCATGTCCTCAGCCCAAACATCTTCGGCGCGGGGATCCATTTCTCCCTCCAGGAAGAGAATCAATTGCAAGGGATCAAAGAGACGCTCACCGCTGAGGGGCTGGCAGTCCTTCAGGTGGCGCCCGTGGAACCGACACTGGAGGACGTGTACCTCCACCTTGTGGAAGATAGCCGGGAAGGGCAAATGGGATGAGTGCCGCGGTCTATCTCAGGGATGTGGTGAAACGGTTCGGGGATTTTGTTGCCGTGGATCACATCAGCCTGGAGATCCCACCAGGTCAGATCTTTGGCTTCTTGGGCCCTAACGGGGCCGGAAAATCCACGACAATCCGCATGTTGTGCGGCCTCCTCAAGCCGACCTCTGGTGAAGGCGAGGTCCACGGGCTTGACATCCGCACCCAGTCCGAAAAGATAAAGACCCAGCTAGGTTATATGTCTCAGAGGTTTTCCCTCTACGATGATCTGCGGGTGGGAGAGAACCTGAGGTTCTTTGGCGGAATCTACGGCCTGGATTCCCGGGCCTGCGAGAGCCGCACAA
>CAYVMN010000033.1:0-26926 GCA_964452575.1 uncultured Desulfobacteraceae bacterium
GAATGCCAGATCAAAATCTCGCGGCGATTGCAACGACTAAAATTACGAAGTCAAACTAAGTCTGAGTCTATACTCACCTACTCACTGCCTCCGTTAGTGTTATCGAGGCTGAACAGCCTCCTCGTTATGTCCAGGTAGGTGTCAAGGGTCGGCCTCCCTGCCCTTCCCTTCAGGAACAGGATGGGATCATTAATTATCTTTTCAACAATCGAGTGGGCAAGGGTCTGTATGACCGCTTTCTGCTCAGATGTAAGCCCTCCTAAGGCAGAGGTGCTCCGCTTGAGCTCTGACTGAACGATGGATTCT
Source organism: uncultured Desulfobacteraceae bacterium (assembly GCA_964452575.1). GTDB lineage: Bacteria > Desulfobacterota > DSM-4660 > Desulfatiglandales > Desulfatiglandaceae > CAYVMN01. The sequence goes on from CAYVMN010000033.1 coordinate 307, forward strand.
GCCTTGTCCCTCAACGACACGATCGTTGGCACTACCGCAAGGGTTTTGAGCCATTCCTGGAACCTGACAACCTCTTCCAGTACGATGCCCTCGGCCCTAACGGCCTCCTGCTGTCGTTGAGCCATGTTTAGATCGATTACGCCCTTCAGGTCGTCAATATCATACAGGTATACATTGTTCAAGGTGTTGATCTCTGGCTGGACGTCTCTTGGCACTGCGATGTCAATAAAAAAGAGGGCGCGATTACGCCTCTTTCTCAGGGATGCCTTGACCTGGTCATAGGTGATCACATAATCACGGGACGCCGTAGAGGCAATTACGATATCGACCTCTGTGAGCTGGAACCCAATTTCGTCAAAGGAGACAGGCACTGCATGAAAGAGATTTGCCACCTGAACAGCCCTCTCGAAGGTACGATTGGCCACCACTATTGATTTAACTCCCTGTCTAATCATGTGTCTTGCAGCAAGCTCAGCCATCTCGCCCGCACCTATGAGGAAGACCTTTTTTCCATCCAGGTTGTGAAAGATCTTTTTTGCCAATTCAACGGCCGCGTAACTGATTGAGACTGCAGCCCCGCTGATTCCAGTCTCGGTTCTAACCCTCTTTGCCACGTGGAAGGTGCGGTGCATCAATCGGTTCAGGATGACTCCTGAGGTCTTTGCCCTGGTGGCCTGGGCATAGGCGTCTTTTACCTGCCCCAATATCTGGGGTTCACCTACTACCATTGAGTCAAGGCTGGCTGCAACATTGAAGATATGCCTGACCGCATCCATCCCCTCGAACGTATAAAGGGCCGACAAAAACCTGTCTTCAGGCATCCCACCGAGTTCCGACATGAACGAGATCACCGCCCTCCTCGCCTTCCCTACGGTTTCGGTCGTAAACAGGGCCTCCACCCTGTTGCAGGTGGAAAGGAAGAGGCCCTCCTTGATCGATTCATTCTCCCTCATGAAGGAAAGCGCCTTTGCGACATTTTCCGGTCCTGTTGCCAGGCACTCTCTCAGTTCAACCGGGGCGGTCTCATGATTCATTCCGATGTTTACAATGGTTGTCATATCCTTGTTCGCGCCCCCAATTGGCTGAAACTATGGTATCCCCCTAGCCATAGGCTGGCGCCCACAAAGGTGAAGATCAGGATACAAAAGCAGACAATGGACATAATGGCTGCCCTGCGGCCCTGCCATCCAACGGCAAGCCTTTCATGCAGCAGGGCGGCATAGAATAGCCATGTAATCAGGGACCACACCTCCTTTGGATCCCATTGCCAATAGGTGCCGAGAGCGAACTGGGCATAAATTGAACCAGTTATCATTCCAACAGTCAGAAATGGAAAACCGTATACAATGGAATAGTGATTTATTCCATCCAGGGTGGCCAGGGATGGGAGCCTGTCATAAAATGAACCGAGCCTCTTGTGCTTTATATAATGTTCCTGGATCAGATACATGACGGCAGAGAGGAATGCCATGGCGAACAGGCCATTTCCCATGAATATGGTTCCAACATGGAAAGTGAGCCACAGGCTCTTAAAGATGGGTCTTACTGGTCCCTCTATCCACGGCATTGTGTATGATATGATCATCAAGAACGCCGAAAAAGGGGCCACAAATGAACCCAGGACCTTCAGCCTGAACTTCCAGTGAAATGCGAGATATGCGCAAAGGATACACCATGAAAAGAATGAAAGTGCGGATTTGAGGTCCAAGACAGGGGCTGTACCCAGGGAATAGTATCGGTAGCACAAAAAAATAGTATGAGATACCAGTCCAACTACGAGAATTCGATTGGACCACTTGAAAACCAGCTTGTGCTGTCTTATCAGATAGACAATGAATCCCCCACTTGCTAGCAATTCAAAAAAAAGCGCCAGATTGAACCAGAAAAAAACCATATGATTTAAAGGTGTTAACTAATATCGTTAATAATTTTTCTTATGTCAGCACCGGGTGGAAGGACCTTTGATAAGATCGACCTTACCTTTGCCGGGTCATTTTCTGAAATGGCCTCAAGAATACCCGACTCTATCATTTCGTAAAAGACCACCCTGTTTTCCTCCTGAGAAAGCCCCATTGCCAAGACCTCTTTGCGCAGACGGCCCATCAATTTCAGGAAGATCTCATATTCCGTGCCGAATTGTCCCTCTAGCTCCTCCCTTATCTTCTTTGAAAGGGCAGGACTTTTTCCACTGGTAGAAATGGCGATTAATAGCTCTCCCCTCTTCAGGACAGACGGGACAATGAAATTGCAGTCCGAGGGCTGATCAACCGCATTGACCAGGAGCCCTCTTTTCCTGGCCGCCTCGGCGATCTGGTGATTTAATTCTCTGTCATCGGTTGCTGCTATAACCAGGCATACATCGTCAAGATTTCGGTCCTCGAATTCATCGCCAAGCAGTCGGATTGTGCCACTGTCAACCAAGCTCTTAAGCTCAGAGGCTAAGTCTTTGGCAACAATGCCAATTGAGGCCCCGAATTCTAGCAATCCCTCCACCTTTCTTCGGGCCACCGGACCGCCCCCCACCACGAGGGCCTTTTTTCCTTCTAGGTCAAGAAGAATTGGATAGTAGCCCATGGCCGATTACACATACCTGTCCACCATATCCGTTATAAACCTCTCCAGGCCCTGATCCCCCTCCTTGGCCCTGATATCGCTGAGAAGCTTCTTGATCTTGTCGTAGGTCACTGGATCCCGGTTGAGGTCCTCGGTGGATCGATATGCGCCACCCCTTCGCCCGACACGGTATATCAACCGTTCAGGTTCAGGCAGTTCCTGGTATTTTTGGATAACCTTCAACATCTTCTCCTTGTCTTCAGGGAGCCTTCCGGAGACCTCTTCCAGCAGGTTCATGATGTGATCGCTTGTGACCATGCTGGTGATGCCGTCTAAGGTGTTTATGAATAGCTTAATCTCCTCTGCAAGCATATCATCGGTTTGCATTGTAAAGCTGCCATCCTTCAATTTCTGGTACAGGGGTACTCGACTCGGTACCCTTAGGCTGCGTAGTCGGATAAAATAGGGGTTAATCTGATTCAAGGCCTTGGCAGTCTCTCTGGCATGCTCGCGCCACATCTCTTGACCGCCCAGGCCTGGCATCACATATTCGGAGAGTTCAAGGCCCGCCTTCATCACCTTTCGTCCGGCCTCGACGTGCTGGGCGGCCGTGACCCCCTTTTTCATGAGTTTGAGCAGCGGGTCATAGGCGGTCTCAAGCCCTATATGCACCCTATCGAGGCCCGCCGCGTGGATCTTTTTCAATGATTCCAATGATTTTCTTGCAACTGTACGGGACCTGGAATAGCTAGTCACACGGCTAATCTCGGGAAATTTCTCTCTCAGAAACCCCAGTACTTCGACAAGATCGCCGGTCTTCATGATCAGGTTGTCGGCGTCTTGGAGGAAACAGGCCCCTGTTCCATAGTAGAGCCAGACTGCAATGCTGCGGTAGCTTTCGCTGTAACTGGGACTGCCAAGGATTGAGCCGATCACCTGATCAGTAACCCTTCCTGCAGAGCCCAGTTTCCACGAGAGCGCCTTTATCTCATTTGCTATATCCCTCGCCGTCTGGATATCCCTCTTGATCTCTGCCACGGTTCTCAGGGAAAATCTCCTTTTCTTATAGACCGGGCAGAACTGACACTGATTCCAGGGGCAGTTTCGGGTAAGTCTCAAGAGAAGACTGCGTGCCTCGTTGGGCGGCCTGATGGGGCCTTGCTCAAAACTGGATTGTCCTTGCCTCATTCCTTTTGTACCTCGCGCCTTTCATAACTCATTTTATTCTTTATGACAAAAACAGGGGATAATATCAACCTTCTTCATTCAGGACTCACGGGTTCAGATCTGCGGGAAAGATATTGAGGTCTGAACTGTGAACCTGGATAGGTACAAAATTTCTTTTGCTACGATGTGATGGCCCGTGTATAGTCCCCATTGCAGAATTGCGGAATGGGGAAGATGACACGCAGCAGCCATTATCTGATGGAAAGCCTTGAGGAGGCTGTCCGCCTTGAGCTCAAGACCGACCCAGAAGTATTACGAAACCAGGCTATGTGGTGCGGTCTGAGGCCTGGCCTTCGGGTCCTAGACGTCGGTTGTGGTCCCGGAAAGACGAGCTCAATCCTGCACGAAATGGTCCAGCCAAGCGGCCAGGTGGTAGGGGTCGACTTTTCAGAAGAAAGAATCGAATACGCAAAAGGGCACTATGGCATGAAGTCAGGTCTTGAGTTTCGGGTTCGTGATTTCACAGCACCACTTGATGGACTGGGATACTTTGATCTTATTTGGGTCCGTTTCGTACTGGAGTATCACCGAGCGGAAGGTGCCAAAATTGTTGAAAATCTGACAAGGTGCCTCAAACCGGGTGGTACCCTTTGTCTACTTGATCTTGACCATAACTGCCTAAACCATTATGAACTTCCGGCCCCTATGGAAAAAACCCTGTTTGAGCTCATGGGCACACTGGAGGAGGAGCATGACTTTGATCCGTATGCAGGCAGAAAACTATATGCCTATCTATATGACTTAAATTATGAAGATATCGAGGTAAAGCTGATGGCTCACCACCTTATTTATGGAAGGCTCAAAGAGGTGGACGCCTTCAACTGGCTCAAGAAGGTGGAGGTGATCTCTACCAAGGCTGAAGCGATCTTCGAAGGATACCCTGGGGGCAGGGAACAGTTTTTTTCAGATTTTATTGGTTTTTTTGATAATCCCAGGAGATTTACCTATACCCCCTTAATACTATGCAAAGGCTGCAAGCCTCTATCAGCCTGAGCGATCACCCCTTTCAAATAGCCTATTCCTCCCCGAATTGGTCTAATATTTCCAGGAATGTTTCCTCGCAGGACAAAAAGGCCTCCACGACCATGGGATCGAAATGCTTGCCCTTCTCTCCAATTATCATAGCCTTTGCCATTTCATGGGGATAGGCGTCCTTATAGACCCTTTTGGTGACAAGTGCATCGTACACATCTGATAAGGCCACAATCCGGGCAGAGAAAGGGATCTCATCTGCCTTGAGGCCGCTGGGATATCCGGTACCGTCAAATTTCTCGTGGTGTGAGAGGGCAATTTCCGAGCTCATCCGCAAATAATCAGCCTTTGGATATCTTTTTAGGGCCTCGCTGATGGTCTGATATCCGATCTGGCAGTGGGTCTTCATGATCTCGAGGTCTTTGTTGTCATACCGTCCAGGTTTTTGCAATACATAGTCCGGGATACCTATCTTTCCGATATCATGGAGGGGGCTGGTGAGAAAGATGTTTTCTATAAACAGATTGTCTACCTCTGAAGGAGAACCCTCCGACGCGACAATAGCAGCGGCCAGCGTCTTGGCGTAGTAACGTATGCGCTCTAAGTGATTACCCGTCTCCAAATCTCGTGACTCAGCCAGTTTGGCCATGGAAAATATGACTATGTCTCTTGTTAGATAACCTAATATCCTTTCCCCTGCCCTTATCCTAACTGCCAATTCCTCCTGCATAAAGGGCTTGGTAATGAAATCATCGGCCCCTGCGTCCATGCCCGATACAATATCGTGCACTTCGCTCTTTGAGGTGACTATGATGACGAAGGTGTATTGGCTTCCTTCAGCCGCCCTAATCCTCCTGCACAATTCAGGCCCATCCATTCCTGGCATTATCCAATCAGTGATAACGATCTTGGGCATCTTATTCTTCCAGATTTCCCACGCGGCTATCCCATCTTCGGCTACGAGTGTATCGTAGCCTAAGCTCTGGATTAGTAGTTCCAGTTTCTTTCGGCTCACAAGCTCATCATCCACAACCAAGATTTTTGTAGACGAGCCCGCGTTATCCTTTTGCAATATCTGCAGCATCCTTGACGTAATCCTCTAACCGACGAAATTCTCTTTCAAATCTCTCAAGGGTCTCAAAGCCATTCCGAAAATCACCTGATTTCCCTATCTGTTCAAGTTCCAGGGCCACGCTGGAGAGGCTGTTAGCGACCAGGTTTGCCGCCCCACCCTTGATGGAGTGAGCCTCTTTCCAGAGCACCTCGGCATCTTTACTCCTTAAGGCCGCATGCATGGTTTTGATCTGAACCCTGACAATCTTAAGAAACCCCCTGAGGACCTCCATTAGTACTTCTCTCTGGCCTTTAAATTCCTCGAGGGCCTCTTGAAAATCCATAGGGGCACCCCCAGTTTCAATCGTATGCTGAGACACAGGCGACGCGCAACTGGAATCAAAGGCCGTCCCGGTCCACTTTCTTACCATGGCCAGAAGTTCCTTTCTGCTCCAAGGCTTGGCAATATAATCGTCCATTCCTACATTCAGACACTTTTCCTTATAATCTGCTACTGCATGACCAGTCATGGCTACGATCGGCACCCTTTCTGCCTTTGCTGAAGCATCTCCTGTCCTTGCCCTTTGGAAATCATTTTCGAGATTTCGAATTGTCCTGGTGGCCTCATACCCGTCCATTACAGGCATTTGTATGTCCATTAAGATCAGATCGTAATCTCTCTGCCGATAGGCCTCTACTGCCTGATGGCCATTTTCCGCTAAGTCTACCTTATATCCGGCTTCCTGCAGATTAATTAGGGCCACCTCTTGATTGGTGGGGTAGTCCTCAGCCAACAGGATGTGGATCTTTTTCTCATATCCCGGATCCAAGACCTTTTCTGTCATCAGTTTTTGGGGTCTATCCCTTTCTCCCTTTTTCAAAATGCCCAAGGCCAGGGCAATTGAATTGAAAAGGTCACTCTGTTTGACCGGCTTGGTAATGTAGCCGTCAATTTCTAAATCCTTCAATCCCTCATCCGCCCTGATCCTGGCACCAGAGGTTGTTAGAATGATTGGAATCCCTTTGAGGGTCTCCCTATTCCTGATCTCCCTCGCGAGTTCAAGCCCGTTCATCTCGGGCATCTGTATATCCGCCAAGATAAAATTGAGAGATTCCCCAGTTGAAATAGGGTCCTCCAAGATAGACAATGCCTTTTTGGCACTCTCGGCCTCCACGGGCACACAGCCCCATGATCTCAAATACTCCGCCAAAATGAATCTGTTGGTCTGGTTGTCATCCACTACTAGGACCTTGAGGTCGTTCAAATTAATATTCTTTTCTTCTAAAGGAGGCTCCTTGGGCGTATCCTTTTCGAGGACAACTGTAAACCAAAAGGTGCTTCCTTTACCCTCTTCACTTTCCAGCCCAATCTCCCCTCCCATTAATTCTGTCAATTCCTTGGCGATGCTGGTCCCCAACCCGGTTCCACCATACTTCCTGGTGGTTGAGTCATCTGCCTGCGTAAAGCTATCGAATATCCTTTGCTGTTTCTCCCCTGCTATCCCTATGCCAGTGTCCTTTACCGAGAAACGGATCTTAACCCTGTCTTCCAGGTCTTCCACCATCTCTCCCTTTATGTATACCTCTCCAGTGTGGGTAAACTTAACGGCATTCCCGGCAAGGTTCACCATTATCTGTCGTAACCTGCCTGGGTCCCCGACCAATTGGGAGGGGACATCGGGTGACAGAAAACACATGAACTCCAGACCCTTTTGATTCGCCCTGGGTGCGATACTGTCCGCTAAATCCTCAACAACCGTGCTAAGATCAAAAGGGATCTTTTCAAGTTCAAACATCCCGGCCTCTATCTTTGAAAAATCCAGGATATCATTAATAATGTTGAGCAAGGACTTGGATTCTATGCGAATCGTATTGAAGATCTCTTTCTGCCTTTCATCAAGATCTGTATCCTGAATCAGTTCTGTCATACCGATGATCCCGTTCAACGGAGTCCTTATCTCGTGGCTCATATTTGCGAGGAAGACGCTCTTTGCCCGGTTGGCAGTCTCGGCAGCTATCTTGGCCTGTCGTAGCGCCTCGGCCTGTCTCTTTTCGGTCACATCCCTCACTACACCGCGAAATCCAGCTGCTCTACCCTCCAAGTCGTGCATGAGGGAGGCGGACATCTCAAGATTCCTGATGGCCCCGTCTTTTCTGACAATTTCGTATTCCATAACTCTTGCTGGTTTCCCTTCTCGGTATATCCGATTAAATACCTGATACATCCTCTTGGCCGTCTCTGGATCGGTGTACTCCCTGTAATTCATCCCCATGAGTTCATGATGGGGGTATCCAGAGATACTGCACAGTGAGTCATTGAAGAAGGTCAGGTTCCCTGAGAGATCAATCTCAAGGTAGCCCTCTTCAATGCCATCAAGTATGGTCCTGTATTTTTCTTCGCTTTCCTGGAGTCTTTGAAATGATGTGGCCACAGCTATATTAAGGGCTGTTTGTGAGGCAACTCCCATTAGAAGATTTATATCGCTCTGTGTAAGGGGTCTCTTAGACTTGATGTTGTCTACCGCCAAGATGCCCAAAGATTCTCCTTCGTACACGATAGGGACACAGATAAGGGCCTTTACACCCATCTGTTCTGCTAACTCCATACTTCTCTTGGAAAACTTGTGCTTAATCTCGGCAATATCATCTACCAGAAAGGGCCTTTGCTCCCTAAAAGAAATTACGAAAAAGCCTTTAGAATCAGGCCTGTCGAGATGAAGTTCGGTTTGTTTCATCACCTCTTCTTGGTCAGCACTGTAACCATATCCGCCACCATAAAGCAGACGGGTCTTTTGCCTGTTTGCAAGCATAATTAGCCCTCGATCAAAATCTAACCGCTCCTCAATCACACTCATAACTGTTTTGATGAGAGCGTCAATATCCAAGATTGTAGAGGTGGCCTGCCCGATCTCTTGGACGAGCAAGGCGTTGTTGTATCGGATATTCATCTCCTCCAAAAGCTGCTTTGCCGCATCGCCCTGGGTTTCAACGGTCTCCCTCAGCTCCCTTTTTTCGAGATGACTGGAGTAGAAACAAAGTCCTATGGTAAAAACAGAACAGAGGGAAGTTAAGACGAGCCAAGGGAAGATCGGCGATATGAAGAAAAGCAGGGCTAAGGCCAGGATACAAGATATCATAAAATAGTTGCGCAAGAGCCTCCACGTCAGGGAATAGGGTCTTTCCCAGGAGATGGTGTAGCGCTCAACCGATGCTCCATCGTGAAGACATTCCTGGTGCTCGATGCTGGGAAATTTGTTGGTGAAGAGCTTGGCCACAGACTCCAGGAGACCCAGCCGATTGTCGCATTGATAGGGTTTTTCGTTTACGCCTGGGTTGGGAGTGACAGTGACCTCTACCTTGTTGCTAGCGAGCCTTTTTGTCTTGAAGCTGGTGGCCCTAGTCAGGTTGGAGGCGAACTTCTCCAGCATGCTGTATGCCGATGCTGGTGTCAGAAAACCCAAGGTGTATTGGCGCAACGTCCCCGAGGCCTTAGAAGAAGCGGCATAGCGTCCAACGTCCCTGGCAATGCTTTGGGAGCCTGTCTTCTCAGCCAGGATCTCATAAAAATCATCCACCTGGGTCTGGGTGAACCAATGACCCTTATCTTCCACCTCGTAGGTGGCCATTCCGGCATGGCTCAAGATCGAATCCAGATCAATATTTGGATAGTTTTTCTCCAGGTATTCCAAGAAGGTCTTTATTACATTACTGTTGTACAATGGCGTGTCGTTCATTTTGCCTAGCTTGCATGAATGACTACAAAATCATACTGAAGGGGCAATCCCGATGATTCAAAAGCGTCGATAATATACCGAGCCTAACATATTAATGTCAATGAAGATCAGTGCGAAGACTCAGCTATTAAGGAGGAGGGACGGATGGAGCTTTATAGAAGCATTGAAGGAAAAATCTCCGGGGCACCTATTGTCCCGCTCTACTACTCTGATGTGGTGCCCCTTTCGTGTTGTCACCCCTGAGCCTGAATTTCTCATTCATATATTTCATATATTCGTCTCCATGCCGAACGTCCAGAATCCATACGTGATACACCTTCTCGTATGGCACCCTATTGGCTTTGACATAGTCTAGTGGATAAATCAGAACAGGAATTCTCTCCATATTGTAACCGCCTATCAGTTGGCCGATAGCAGATGATAGTATATTCCAGGGAAGCCCTTCCGGATTTGTCACCAAGATCTTGATGCAGTTTAGCACTTCCGAAAGATTTAGACCCACATTGGACTGATTCACGATCAAGACGGCATACAATTCATTATTACAGGTAAGTGAATACGTCTCAACCCTTCTGTAAAAGCCTTCCCGGGAATAGGTTTCCTCGAGGGATCTGGCGCTCAGTTTTTCCTGGCCAAGTCCTAGTGCCTCAAGGAGGAGCCCCCCTGAGTGACAATTGTAAAACCGATTGAGCCGCCATAGGTCTATTGCCGTACAGCTACTTATGCTCCATCCCCCCGAAAGTTTGTTACCCAATGAGAGCCCAGTGTAAGGCAGATATGAAAATTCATCTATAGAACAGACCTTGCCTCTTTTGAGACTTCTTGAAAAACCTCCAAAGACTCTATCAGGAAACTTATTTTCTGGCCGAAAATAGCTCACAACATAGGTTATTTTTGTCGATGGCAGGCGATGCATGTCATTCAGGTAGTTCATGATTTGCTTCAGCACGATAAAACCGCTCCGTTTGTGGTCGATTCTGCTTCCAGCATGGTGTTGAATCAACCACGCCCTTTCGTAGGCCCTAACCATGGAGATATGGCCATAAATCCTTCCGTTCTTCTGGTAGGTAAAATGTTTGAAAATCTCAGGGTTATCTGTATAGAGTTCCCTATAGGTCTCCTTGAACTTCTCGGGATGGGAATATATGAGGCCATACTTTTTGGGATAGATAAAACCTGTGCGAAATAAGAAATCCCATAAGGAATCCAAATCCACATCAGAGCAAATAAAGGAGTTCCGGTCCAGGGCGTTGGCAAGGAGGTGTGCAAGGCGGCTGTAAGATTGAATATCCACATCCAAAATCGACAGGCCGTAGCGGAAGCCGGCCTCTCTTTCCACTGATCTGTAAACTACCTGTGCAGCACATGGAATCCTCAAACCACTCGGAAAATTGATTGTTAGCTCCGGAATGATCAACCCCTGCATAAGGCACCCGTCATCCGCACTTTCATGGACACAAAAACCAGATGTTGAGATATTAGAGACTTCCAACTGGGCCTTCTTGTTACAAAGGGGGTGTTCAAAAATGAGATGTGGCGGCGGCACCAGTTCTTGGCGGGGATTGCGGTTCTCCCTCTTCGAAAACCGAGTTATCTCTTTATATGCAGGACAGAGAACCATATCGATACGTTGAAGCTCGGTATCTCTTCGAATACAACAACAAGGTCCAGAAAAAAGTATCCGTCCGTCTCCTTTCAAGTGTACATCGAACAAATCCTTTGGATTGAACGAGAGAAAGGATGGCGGGCTCTCTGGCCCAACCCTGACTCGAAATGCCATAGGGCTGAAATCCACCAATTTGCCTTTGACCGAAAGGCCTTTTTGACTTACCTTCGCATCCACATCCCGGCCTGGATATCTCCGTGACTGCCTTAGGTCGAAAACATAGCCTGCCTCAGGTAACTGAACCGTTATGTTTTCCCTATCGAGTTGAAGCAATTTGGCTGGCACCACTACCAGCGCCTTGCCGTCATCAATGAGGAGGTTTAAAAAGCGATATCGCGTTAGTTCTGTACCTGGTAGGTCCTCTTCAAGCCAGGTGAGACTAGCCTCCTTTCCAAAGCATGGATTCGAACGTGCACTTACGAGTATGCTGGTCTCATCCTTGGGAAGCCCTAACTGAACAAAGAGGGGTTTTCCCATGAAATGTAAATAATTAAGTGTAGTTATTATATCTTTCTCATCTATTAGTTTGAAACCATCAAGCCTGTCTGTAAGTCCTCTATGCCGGAAATATCGCGGTACTAGAGAAAATTCCGATCCAAGCGAGATATGGGCACGGCCCTCGGCATAGATTCTCTGGAACGATCGGTTTTCCTTCATATGGATTCTCCTTTCCCCGTCATCTTAACAGGAAACCCCCTCATTTCATCAATCAAAAGACGTTCCACGGCCTATACAAGAACAGCATCCCCTCTTTGAAAGAGATGGTGTAGACCTTATATGACCGGGTATTTCCAGTTTCCATCAGCAGGTTGAGGACCTTATCCTTGATGAACTCTCGCCGAAAGGTAGGGATCTCGTCGTAGATTTCCTGCAATACCCGAACTTCCTTTTCCGATATCCCCTGGTATAGGTTGGCCATCCATTCCTTTGTGTATTTCATTTTGACAAATGAGAGATGAAAGGCCACCATATCCCGCCAGTTTCTTACTCGGCTATGAAATTCCCACCCGAAAAGAAATTTGAAGATACTCCTGGAGCCTGCGCCTCTTATCACAGTAATCCTTTGACTGAATATCTCCTGTTCGGCATGTTGATTCATCCATACGACAGAGAAGCGGTAGTCGAGCAGGTAACAGGGTAGAGGCATATCAGAGAGGGTCAATTTAGGCACCTCGCCATCTGCCCGACCTTCTCCGGGCATAAAACGGGAACTATCATTTGAAACTCCATTTCTACCCCATTCATCATCCTTTTGGTGTCCGCCGATCGGTACGTCTTTGAGTTCTTCCGCTATAATTTCCATAGAATTTCCTTCTCGTTTCAAGATCCTCACCAGGTGGATCCGGTCAAGGACCTCATAGGGGAAGTAGCCTATCCTCTTTGCTCCACCCGCCCCCTCTCTTGGCTTTTCCACAAGAGGCTTCGGTATAATGCCTAACTTAATATAGTTGTTGAGTGTTGCCCTAGAAATACCTGTTTTCGAAAGGACTTCTTTTGTATTGAGCCAATTTTGAGGAAGATATTTAGACATTAAGGCCTATATTTAGACAGTTTGGACCCTTCTTATGGTCCAATTGTCTAGGTTCCAAGGGTCCTAATTATACAGTACATTTGTTTTATTGTCAAATCTGTTACTTCAATTATTTACATATTTTGTACATGGATAATAAATAGACAGCCTTAGTCCATAATAAAGATATAGGTTGCGCTGTCCAAGAAAACAAACGGGGATCGCATTAAGGCCATATCTAACGTAGTGGTTCACGATAGCAAAAAAGGCGCAAAGCGAATTGGTGACCCTTGACTACAATATCATTACGGTCTAAAAAATACGTTGATCCGATGATCAATATCAGAAAGAGGAGGTGAGAGAGTGTGGCTTTAGAGGCCATTATTATATCCGATTCGGGCTCAGAAAGCTTTTCTGGAACCAATCCTTTAAGGTTAAATATCGACGGCCGTACCGCCGATGTCCAGGTGGTGCAAAACTTCCAGGCCCATGCCGGCCGCGTTCAATTGCCGATTGAGAACGATGGCGTGATGAGCTGGGCCTCGGCACCCAGGCTGAACGGAATTTACTTATTCAATTACCTTACCGAACGCAATTTTAGCGTGGAGCTGGTTCACAGCTTTTATAATGAAAGGGATCGGTTTCGGCAGTTGCTCGCACGCAACCCGCGAGCGGTGATAATTTCCACCACCTTTATCACGGGCAAGCAGGGCCTTGCCAAGCTTGTTGCAGATATCCGTGATTTGGCACCGGATGTGTTTATAGTCGTTGGTGGGCCGCTCCTGTACATGTCTTATTTAATGCATGAGCGAAGTAAAGAGCCAGAATATGACACGCAGTCTGCCAAGAACGAATTTCTATTTCTCGAAGTAAATGAGGAACCCGCCGTCGACCTTTATATCATCAGTCTGCGCGGTGAACAAATTCTTTGTGACGTACTGACAAATATCCTGGAGAACAAAAGGGTCGATAACATTCCTAACAGCGCGCGTCTGGTCGGAAACGCCTACCATTTCACCAAAAGGGTGGACGACGTCACCGGCTCCGAAGACTTTCCCATTGACTGGCCAGGACTTCCTGAGGCCATCTTCAAGTCTGGTGTTGTCCCAATGCAGGCCTCCACCGGCTGCCCGTTTCACTGCGCTTTCTGCAACTTCACCAAGGATCGCAGGCTGAGCTGGGTTAAGCCAGTTGAGCGCATAGTGGCCGAAATGAAGGCGGTCGCAGAGCGAGGGGCCCGTTACGTGTGGTTTGTGGATGACAACTTCCGGCTGGGTAAAGGAGATCTGGAAGCGGTCTGTCGTCGATTCATAGACGAGGGTCTTAGGATTTACTGGATGACCTTCATCCGGGCCAGCACCCTAGAAAATGTCAATCCTGAGCTGCTGCGACAGGCAGGCTGTATCGAGGTGCAGCTGGGCTTGGAGTCAGCAGATCCCCAGATCTTAAGAGACATGGACAAAAAGGCATCGCCCGAACTCTACGGCCGGGTGCTTAAGAAGCTGCTCAAGGCTGACATCAACTGTTCCTGTTACTTTATTTTCGGCTTTCCGGGGGAAACCGAAGAGAGTGCCCAACGCACCAGGGATTTTATCAAGGCCCATGATGATAAACAGTACGAGGGCAGTCTCTACTGGTCGATGTTTCCGTTTATTTTGGCTCCTCTGAGCCCGATCTACGAGCCTTTGGCACGCAAGAGATACGGCCTCTCCGGATATTTAAATAAATGGCAGCATAGGACCATGAATTCCGATCAGGCCCGAGATCAGATCGTCAACACATTCTTTGAGATGGAGAATTCCGGCCCCATCTACCGTGGGGACAACCAAGAAATCTTTCGCCTTCTGGGGCCGTTCGGCCGTAAGAAATTTGAAGCTGCTCGTCATCAACTCTCAAAGATGGCTTTGAGAGGCAGCCTGGAAAAAGAACATATTCTTGAATCTTTCAAGCTGGTTCTCCCCGCCTATTGACGCGACCACGGGCCCTGACTCCAGGTCTTAACATATCCAGGACCGATCCCAGTTCACGGCAGCCTATCACACGAGCTACCAGGAAATACATGGCAATGCCGGCCAGGAGCAGGGCTCCCAGTTTTGTTGTCACACCCCAAGATCCGTCATTTGGATAGATGCTCAGCCACGTGGAATGTAAACAATAAATTCCAACACCCATTGAGGCGGCAGCTAGGATAGACTTCGACACCGAGACAAGGACCGCTCTCAACTTTCCAACAGGAACCTTCCTCTTGAAGAAAAAGACCAGGAGGCAAAACTGTAGCGATGAGGCAAGCGACAGGGCAAGGGCAAGCCCGCCGTGCCTTAAAGGCCCCATGAATGCCAAGCTAAGGACCAGATTTGCCACTGCGGCAACAATTGCTACCTTTACCGGGGTCTTTGTGTCCTGAAGTGCATAGAAGGCGGAAACCATCACCCTGATCCCGGAAAAGGCCCATAGGCCAACGGAGTAGAAAAACAATGCCTTGTTTGTCATTATGGTAGACTGGGAATCGAATGCCCCCCTTTCAAAGAAGACTCGAATTATTGGTTTTCCCAGGACGATCAGGCCGGCTACACAGGGTAGGGTGACAAAGAATACCAGGCGGAGGCTATAGCTCAGGGTGTCTTGGAACTCATCCAGGTCTTGCATTGCGGCCTGGGCCGAAAGAGACGGAAGGGCTGCAGTGCTAATGGCTATGGCAAAGATCCCTAAGGGGAATTGCACGAGACGGTCGGCATAGTAGAGCCACGAGACACTCCCCTGTGGGAGGAATGAGGCCAGAAGGGTCCCCATAAATTGGTTGAACTGGTAAACCGCAGAACCAACAATTGCCGGAAGCATGAGAAGCCCAATTCTCCTCACCGCAGGGTGATCAGGCTGCCAGAGGGGAAAAACCTTGAGGCCTTCCTTGAGGACCCATGGGATCTGAAGACCTACCTGTAAGATACCTCCAATCAGGACACCAAGGGCGACCCCCACAATCGGCTGGGGACAGTGAGGCGAAATGAAATATGCGGCCCCTATTATACCGACGTTAAGAAAGATGGGTGCGGCCGCTGGGGCCCCAAAACGGCGCAAGGAGTTTAGGACACCCATAAAAAACGCAACCAGGCTAATGAAGAAGATATAGGGAAAGGTAATACGGGTCAGAAAAACCGTTAATTCGTACCTATCCCCTGAACCCCCGAAGCCAAAGGCCTGGATCCTTACTATCCATGGCGATAAGAGAATTCCAAGGAGGGCCGAAACGGAAAGGACAAGCGCAAGAAGCGTCAGGATCGTCCTTGCCACGTCAAAGGCCTCTTTCCTGCCCTTTTGGGTCAAATATTCAGTAAATACAGGAATAAAGGCGATTGTCAGAGAGCCTTCCGCAAAAAGGCGTCTCAGTAGATTAGGGATTCGAAAGGCCACAAAAAACGCATCGGCCGACACGCCTGACCCAAAAAACCGAGCCAAAACCATGTCTCGGACAAGGCCCATGACACGGCTTATGAGGGTGAAAAGACTCACTATCCCTGCTGCACGGCTGAGCCTGCTCTTCTCGGACTCAGGTGACGC
Source organism: uncultured Desulfobacteraceae bacterium (assembly GCA_964452575.1). Lineage (GTDB taxonomy): Bacteria > Desulfobacterota > DSM-4660 > Desulfatiglandales > Desulfatiglandaceae > CAYVMN01. The sequence continues at coordinate 16,577 of CAYVMN010000033.1, forward strand.
TGAACTTTGCACAAAAACCCTTGACATACAAACCTTAAGTGTGTAAAAAGTGTTGAAATCGACTACGGAAGAGCTTTTATTTTAAGGTCTTGCGGGTCACAGGTGAATCTCTTAGGTGTCAAGGAGGTCCAGGTTTGGCGAACCACAAATCAGCCCTCAAGAGGGCTAGACAAGACAAGGCCAAAAGATTAAGGAAAAAGGGCCATAGGAGCAAGGTCAAGAAAGCTATTAAGGAGGTGAGGACCGCTATTGCCAGCAACTCTACGGATCAGGCAGAAAAAAAACTTGTAAGTGCTGTTTCTGCAATGCAAAAGACGGTGTCCAGGGGCGCTCTCCACAAAAACCAAGCCTCTCGAAAAATTTCCCGCTTAACACGCCAAATAAACAGGCTCAAAACATCCTAAAGGCGCATCAACTGCATAGGGATATCACTGCATTCTCAAGGACTATTTGGGGCCGAGAGCCTGATTTTATGAGGTCATCGGCGCGATGCAGGATCTCAAATGCGCGTTCAAGGTCATCTCTGCTCCAGTTTTTTGCCTGCCGGACAAGCTTTTCCACTAAGAAAAGGGGTACCCCCGCCTTTCTTGCCACTTGGGGGGCATTTCCGCCCCCTTCGATAACGGATTTGGTTTGCCACAATATGCGTACCTGGCGAACGAGCATCCCCAGTATCCCCAAAGATGACTGCCCGTCTCCCATTTCAAGAAACCTTTGCAGAACTGACATTGATTGGGCACAGCGCTTGAAAGATACCTGATCTACCAGCTCGAAGATGGCGTAAGTACGGCTGTGGATCGCCAGGGCCCTAGCCTCCGTGAGCCCCACCGCCATATTGCCGTGGCGAACATAGAGTTTTTCTAGCTCGGAATAAAGATCCATGAGCCGATTTCCCACGACCTGTTGGAGGTATAGGCAGGCCTCTCTATTGATATTCAGACCCATTTCTTTGGCCATTCTCATGATCCACGGCATCACCTGATTATCATATAGATTTCTGAAATTGACGGCCTTTTCGAGCTCCCTGAACTTCTTATAAAAGGCCTTCGTGAAGTCTGCCTTAGAAGAGACGAATATCAGGCATGTGGATTCAGCCGGATCTTCAAGATAGGGGACAAAGCCCCCGAGATCTGAAGCGGGGATGCCTTCGGTCCTTCTAACAATAACCAGCCTCTTGTGGGACATAAGGGGGAGAGTTCTTGCTGCATCAATAATCTTTCCTGTATCGATCCTTTCTCCATTTCCTCCATAATAGATCTGGAGATTAAAGTCCCTTGCTTCTTCAGGGATAAGGGCCTGGCGAACACTGCTCAAGACCCTCTCCAGCAGAAATTCGTTTTCCCCATAAAAGAGATAAAAGGGTGATAATTGCCCATTTTCCAGTTGTTCCAGGATATCCTCGGGTCGCAGGTCCGGTTGCATCAAAATCTTTCCATGGTCTTCAGGTAGAGCCTCTGGGCAAAAAGCTTGGCAATAGTTTCGGTGGCCTTTCTTTGGTTATACCGGGTCTGGAGTGGATCTGTAGTTACACTAAATGTAGCCTTTTCTTCCATATTCTCGTCTGCCCAGACAACTTGTCCTGTGTTCCTGTTCAACAGTTTGGCATCCAGTTTGATGATAAGCCATCGAGAACTGGTTACATCATAGTTATAGGTTTGACCCTGGATAGTCTCCTGGGTTGTCATGTAGGCCACTGGTTCAGTCCGAATCTCACGGACATGTCCGATCAAGACCGCTGTAGCCTCATCTCTTGAGGCCAACGGGATCTTCGAGCGACTCACAAACTCCCTCCGGATAACCTCGGTAAAGTCCCCTTCGAAGCCCAGAGAAGAAGAAGGGCTGGACATCAGAGGGATCGATAGGCCTTCTATCCGGAGCCCACCCATCGGACGGTCGGTTGCCTGAAGATGATACCCGCAACCGGATATCGCCCAGAACATCAGAAGGAAACACAGATATAGCCACCTCTTGTCCTGCACCGGCACCACTCCCTCCGAGCCCTCTGGGGCCTCGATCTTAGACCACTAAATTGACCAGCTTTTTCTGAACTACAATAACCTTTTTGACCGTCTTTCCGTTGATGAAGCGCTTCACCCGCTCGTCAGCCAAGGCCTCGGCCTCGATTTCTTTTTCAGCGTAAGAAACAGGCACCTCGATCCTGCTTCTCAACTTGCCGTTGACCTGCAGGACGACCACTCTCTTTTGCACCTTGAGCGCTTCGTGGCTAAATGCAGGCCATGGCCTCGTTATAAGGCTCTCCTCATTGCCGAGGATGCGCCACAATTCCTCGCAAATATGGGGCACTATGGGAGAAAGTAGTACCACCGCAGACTCCACCCCCTTCCGAATCACTGAGCGTGCAATTTCATCCTTTGGCAATTCGCTATTCAAAAACTGATTAATTTCATTGACCAGTTCCATGACTGCCGCAATGGCCGTATTGAAATGGAAGCGGTTTTCAACATCAGTCGTTACCTTCTTGATCGTTTGATGGGTCTTCCTGTGGAGGGCCTCCAGGGCCTCTGGCAGGTCCCCTTGTCCCCCATAGGAGGCAACACCCTTAAATTTCATGACATTGTCAGTAACCAGTCGCCATAGTCGATTCAAGAAACGGTATGACCCCTCCACCCCTTGATCGCTCCATTCCAGATCTCTATCAGGGGGAGAGGCAAACAGACAAAACATACGCAAGGTGTCGGCACCATATCGATCTATGAGCTCCTGGGGATCCACCACGTTCCTCTTGGACTTGGACATCTTTACGGTATTGCCCGTTATGACTGGAGTCCTGCACCGTGCGCACCGGCCGTCTTCGACTTCGAAGGGGTACAAAAGACCGTGCTTTTCACACTCTTGAGTCTCCTTACAGACCATTCCCTGGGTCAGCAGATTGGTAAAGGGTTCGTCCACCTTGAGATAGCCAAAGTCCCTCAACACCCTTGTATAAAAACGGGAATAAAGGAGGTGCAGGATGGCATGCTCAATGCCCCCGATATACTGATCCACAGGCATCCAATAATCGACCCTCTTTGGATCTAACGGGCCTTTATCATAATCAGGGCAGGTATACCGGTCAAAATACCAGGAGGATTCCACAAAGGTATCCATAGTATCTGTTTCACGCCTGGCCTCTCCTTTACACTTGGGGCAGCTGGTTTCATAAAAGGATGGCTCAAATGGCAGAGGTGAGCCTCCATTTGGCCGCATATCCAGGTCTAGGGGGAGGACCACAGGTAGTTCACTCTCAGGGACCGGGACAGTTCCGCATCTCTCACAGTAGATAATCGGGATAGGCGCCCCCCAATAGCGTTGTCGTGAAATGCCCCAGTCCCTGATTCTGAAATTCTCGGTCTTATGACCCATGCCCTTTGATTCCAGATACTTCGCAATACTGTCCAGGGCCGCCATGTTTTCCTGGCCATCAAAAGGCCCGGAATTGACAAGGACCCCTTCAGCCTCATAGGCCTCTTTCATGGTCCGTTCGTCTAGATTTCCATCAGGGGGTTGAATGACTACCTTCAGTTTCAGGCCATATTTCTTTGCAAACTCGAAATCCCTCTGATCATGGGTGGGAACGGCCATGATAGCCCCGGTGCCATAATCAGACAGGACGAAGTTGGCCACAAATATAGGAATCTTCTCCTCTGTCAAGGGGTTTATGCAGTATCTTCCGGTAAAGACCCCCTCCTTGACAGTAAAATCCGCGGTTCGCATGTAGGTGTCCATCCTCAGGGTCTTTTCCACAAACTCCGCCACCTCTTTTTCCTGGGGCAGGCCCTTTACAACCTCTTTCACCATGGGATGTTCCGGGGCGAAGCAGAGAAAGGTCGCTCCATAAACTGTGTCCTGACGTGTGGTAAATACCTCGATGAGCTCCTTCGAACCCTCTAAGGGGAATCGGATGATGGCCCCATGGCTCTTGCCGATCCAGTTTTTCTGCATGGTCAGAACCCTCTCAGGCCACCCAGTAAGCCGTTCGCAGTAATCGAGGATCTCCTCGGCATAATCAGTTATCTTAAGGAACCAGCTCTCCATTTCCTTTTTGGATACTTCCCTATCGCTATGTCGCCAGCACCGACCATCCTCTACCTGTTCATTGGCAAGGACGCTCTGGCAGCTCTCACACCAGTTGACGAGGGTCTTTTTCCTGTAAGCCAGGCCCTTCTTATACATCCTCACGAATATTAGCTGCTCCCAACGATAATACTCCGGATCACACGTGGAGAGCTCTCGGTCCCAGTCATAGCTAAAGCCCATCCTTCTAAGCTGCTTCTTCATGGCCGCTATGTTAGCAAAGGTCCACTTGGCGGGATGGGTGTTGTTCTCAATGGCCGCATTTTCCGCTGGCATCCCAAAGGCATCCCATCCCATAGGGTGCAAGACATTCTTCCCTCGCATCCTCATATATCTGGCTATCACATCGCCGATAGCATAATTGCGCACATGGCCGATATGGATCTTGCCGGAAGGATAAGGAAACATCTCCAAGAGGTAATATTTTTCTCTGGAAGGGTCTTCAACAGACCTGAACAGGCCTTCCTTTTCCCAGTAAGCTTGCCACTTGGATTCCATTTTCTGAGGATCATACTTCATAACTTAAGACTCTCCACCAGCTTGGTGCTCCTTCTTTTTGAGCCGACCTTCCTCATACAGGGTGTTGTAAATATTGTCCAAGATTCCGTTAATAAAACCGCTGGAGTCTTCGGTACCAAACCTCTTGCCTATTTCTACGGCTTCATCAATGGTGACCTTAGGGGGGATATCCTCCATATACAATATTTCAAAGGTTGCCATCCTAAGTATGGACCTGTCCACATAAGACATCCGTTCAAGCCGCCAATTCTTAGATGCGCGAACGATCAGACTATCCAGTTCTGCCTTCCTATTACATACCCCCAACACCAGTTCCTTTGAAAAGGGCCTGATTGACTTTACGGGATTAAAGTTCTCACATATCAGGCCGAACGCCTCCTCAGGGTCAGCGGGGTTGATCTCCAAGTGGAAGAGAACCTGAATAGCTAGTTCCCGGGCCCTTCGTCTTCTACCCATCCCTTCAAACAAATCTATAGATCTCTGAATAGACCATGTTTTCCGCCGTAAACCAGGATAACCGCTATTTGATGAGGACCAATCTCAGTTATTCCAAACCTTTAAGGACGTTGACCATCTCAATGGCAGCCATAGCGGCCTGATACCCCTTGTTCCCCGATTTTGACCCCGCACGTTCTATGGCCTGTTCCAGGGTGTCTGTGGTTAGGACCCCAAAGGTGACGGGAATATTGCTTTCCAGGGCAACGTTGGCTATCCCTTTTGAGACCTCAGCGGCCACATATTCGAAATGGGGTGTTGCACCCCTTATAACCGCTCCCAGGCAGATTACAGCATCATATCGACCGGACTGGGAAAGCCTTTTCGCAGCAAATGGGATCTCGAAGGCCCCAGGGACCTTTACAAGTAAGAGCTTTTTCTCATCGGCCCCATGACGCAGTAGGGCATCCATGGCCCCATCCACCAGCCTGGAAGATATGAAATCGTTAAACCGGCTCATTATGATTGCAAACCGGAACCCTTCGGCTGAAAGCCTGCCTTCGATAGTATTGGGCATATCCACCCCCTCTTCAAAAATACACTAGGTTATCCTTAAGGTGTGCATCGAGCGCCAGATCCCTGACCCTACCCCTCAAGCAGTTTCATCATGTGTCCCAGCTTTTGACACTTGGTTAATAGATATTCTCGGTTTTCAGGCCTGGGCTCGCATTCAAGGGGAACCCTCCCTGTCACCTCTAGCCCGTAACCTTCCAGGCCAATGATTTTCTTGGGGTTATTCGTCATCAGGCGCATCCTTCTGATTCCAAGGGCAACCAGAATCTGCGCTCCCACCCCGTAATTTCTGAGGTCAGCCCCGAATCCCAGCTCCTCATTCGCTTCAACCGTATCCATGCCTTTGTCCTGCAGCGAATAGGCCTTTAGCTTATTTGCAAGACCGATCCCCCTCCCCTCCTGTTGCAGATAGAGGATTACTCCCAATCCTTCGGCCTGAACAATTGCCATGGCCTTATGGAGTTGCTCACCGCAATCGCAGCGAAAGGAGCCAAATACGTCCCCCGTGAGACACCCGGAATGGACCCTCACCAAGACCTCTTTTTCGGGATCAATTTCGCCCGTGACCAAGGCCAGGTGTTCATAATCATCGATATCGTTTGCAAAGGCAAATGCCTTAAACCGGCCATAAGGGGTTGGCAAGGTCGTTTCGGCCACCTTATGCACAAAAGACTCATAACGCATGCGATGCGCAATTACGTCAGCCACTGTAGCGATCTTAAGCCTATGCTTATGACTAAACTCCTCAAGGTCAGGCATCCTGGCCATAGTTCCGTCTTCTTTCATGATCTCACAGATCACGGCGGCCGGCTTGAGACCTGCGAGACGGGCAAGGTCCACGGATCCCTCTGTCTGACCGGTCCTGAATAAGACCCCTCCCCTTCTTGCCCTTATGGGAAAGACGTGTCCCGGGTGAACCAGATCCTCGGGCCTGGCATCATCAGCCACTGCCGTCAAGACGGTGTGGGCCCTGTCTGCTGCCGATATGCCGGTTGTTACCCCATGGCGTGCCTCTATGGATATGGTAAAGGCAGTCTTATAAGCTGAACGATTGTCATAGACCATTGGTGGAAGCTTCAGCCTTTCGACTATCTCGGGGCTCAAGGCGAGGCAGATAAGCCCTCGGCCATGCCTGGCCATGAAATTGATGGCCTGTGGTGTGACCTTTTCTGCTGCAATGGTAAGGTCCCCTTCGTTTTCCCTCCCCTCGTCGTCAACGAGGATTGCCATCTTCCCTTGTCTCAGGTCTTCCAATACCTCTTCAATACTTGCAATTGCCATATTACTTACCAAATCCTTGCCTTATGAGCATCTCCAGTTCAATTCCTGAGGACGTATCTTGTTGCCTTTGCCTAGCACCCAGAAAGAATTTCTCCACATACTTTCCGATCAAATCTGTCTCAATATTGACCAGATCTCCTACTCTTTTCTTCAAAAGAGTCGTCTTCCTTCCGGTTTGGGGTACTATGTTTACCTCAAAGAATCTGTCTTCACGGCGATTGATGGTCAGGCTAACGCCGTCAACCGCGATAGACCCCTTTTCGATGGTGTGCCTTGATAACTGCGGGGCAATCTCTATCCTCAAGAGCCAGGACCTTTGCCTAGGTTCTTTCTTGATGATCCTTCCGGTTCCGTCCACGTGCCCAGAGACCAGGTGTCCTCCCAATCGATCCATTAGGCGCAAGGCCCTCTCCAGGTTTACCTCGCCGCCCTCTCGAATAAGACCTATAGTACTTCGTGAAATAGTCTCTCCAGAGACATCCATGGTATAGGCCCCTTCCTTGATCCCCGTCACCGTGAGACACACGCCGTCGACACAGATACTGTCCCCTACCCTGCAATCGCTGAATTCAAAAAGGGGGATAACGGTCACTCTCATATCACCTTGAGCACGACGAACGTGTTTTATTTTACCAATCCCTTCTATCAAACCTGTAAACATCTCTAGCGACCGTTTTTAGTTTTCGCCTACTGACTAATGACACTACCTGTAATCAGGATAACCCACTATCAGTATGTCCTCGCCAAATCGCCTTACCTCAACGTCTCTCAGGCCCAGGCAGTCATCAATCCTCCTTGCCCCTGGACCCCTTGCCATTGGAACCCCATCATCTCCTCCCAGGAGCTTTGGCGCTGTGAAGATAAAGACCTTGTCGATTAGCCTTCCACGGAACATTGAACCGATAATCGAGGCGCCTCCTTCAACCAGTAGGGTCATCACGGATCTACGTCCCAATATATCCATCAAGGCCTTTAAGTCAATCTTCTCACCTCTCAGAGGACAGGGAAGCACCGAAACCCCTCTCTTCTCATACCTTTTTAGGTCTTCGGGGGGGAGATGATTGCCCGCCACAAGCAAGGTCTGAGCATTGGAATTGTGATTTAGGACCTTGGCATTCATGGGTATCCTTAAGTGGGTATCGGCGATTATGCGCAAAGGATCCCTGCCTTGCCCTCGTTTGAGGCGGGTAGTAAGGGAAGGATCATCCCTGAGCACAGTTCCGACCCCCACCATCAAGGCGTCCACCTGATTCCTCAACCTATGGACGAACTGCCTTGATCTTTCATTTGTGATCCATTTGGAATCTCCCGTTGATGTGGCTGTCCACCCATCTATTGTAAGGGCCGACTTGACCAGTACAAAGGGTCGTTTATTGGCAACAAACTTCAGATAACTTTCATTTAACCGCCGGCATTCGGATTCCATGACACCAGTATCCACCTCTACCCCATTTTTTCTCAGAAACTCGCATCCTCCTCCGGAAACCGCTGGGTTAGGATCCTTCATACCTATCACGACCCTCTTTATTCCGCTCTCCAGGATTGCCCCTGTGCACGGAGGTGTCCTTCCGAAGTGGTTACATGGCTCCAGGGTCACATAAAGGGTCGCCCCTTGAGCCTTCCCGTCCATTTTACGCAAGGCCTCAACCTCTGCATGGGAAAGACCTGCCTTATGGTGATACCCTCTGGCGATGATCTCCGCATCCCGGACAATCACAGCTCCCACAGCAGGGTTGGGCGAGGTGCGCCCCAGGCCTTTACGGGCCTGCTGTAACGCCTCCCTCATGAACTTGCAGTCCAGTTCGTTCAAGGCCTACCCCCGGTCCCTTCGCCCTTTTCCCTCCTCGCCTTGAGAATCTCTTCCAGTTCGGTCATGAATTCATTGATATCCTTGAACTGCCTATAGACGGAAGCAAAGCGGACATAGGCTACTTCATCCCATTCCCTCAAGACACTGATTACCCTTTCCCCTATTTCAGTGCTGTCAATCTCTCTTGCCCCAACCTCTTGAAAATAGAACTCCAGGGAGTCTGCAAATTCTTCTATCCTCGTCATACTGATAGGCCTTTTTTGGCAGGCCTTGCAAATTCCTGATATGATCTTCTCACGATCAAAGGCCTCCCTTCGGCCATCTTTCTTGACCACCATGGGAAGGACATCTTCCAGTTTTTCATATGTGGTAAACCTCCTCCCGCATCCCAGGCATTCCCGCCGTCTTCTAATGCTTCTTCCATCCTTGCTAAGCCTTGAGTCAATCACTTTGTTGTCTATCTTAGTACAATAAGGGCATTTCATGGAACAAACCTCGCAATCTCGATACCTGCCTCTGTCAGCATCTGATCGGCCAGCGGATCGTCGTAACCCTCTTGATAACAGATCCTTTTTATGCCTGCATTGATGAGCATTTTGGTGCATATTGCACAGGGTTTGTTGGTGCAGTAAATAATAGATCCGACGATGGGGATACCGTGATATGCGGCCTGAATAATAGCATTCTGCTCTGCATGAAGTCCCCTGCAGAGTTCATGTCTTTCCCCAGATGGAATAGAGGAGTCCTCTCTCAAACAGCCCGCATCCTCACAATGCCTCAAACCCGCAGGTGCTCCATTATAGCCTGTAGCCAGTATCCTCCGGTCCTTTACCAAAATGGCGCCAACATGACGCCGCAGGCAGGTGGATCTCCTGGCCACCACATTGGTTATGGTCATGAAGTATTCTGACCAGGAAGGTCTGGTCAATTATGTCTCCTCATCAGATTCTGGGGCAAAGAGTATACAGGACGTAGGGTCAAAGCATGGACTCAATCGATCTGTTCCACTCTTATTTGATGACGCCCCCTCTCAAAAGGGGTATTTAGGAAGAGATCGACCATTTCAAGGGCGAGTCCCGTACCTATAACCCTCCCTCCCATTACTAGTATATTGGCATCATTGTGCAGCCGACTCATACGGGCCGTATAGAGATTGTGGCAGAGGGCGGCTCGTACCCCCTTATGACGATTGGCTACGATGCTCATTCCCAATCCTGTTCCACAGATCAGAATCCCCCGTTCGAATTCACCATTGGCGACCGACCGAGCCACATCGTGTGCCACTTTGGGGTAATCGGCAGGCTCAGGGCTGAATACACCCATATCGTACAAGACATAATCGGATAGGTTTTGCAAATGGGCCTTGCATGCCTCCTTTAGCTCAAACCCCCCGTGGTCTGATCCCAGTACCAGGTCCATACGACGTTTTCTCCATTTGACGGTTTACCACCAAGTCTTCAATTTTCCGCTTATCCCTGCTAAGGCTCAAAGGCCTTGAAGATCAGGCATGCATTTGTGCCGCCAAATCCAAAGGAGTTTGACATGGCGGCTCGCACCTTGGCACGTCTCGACACATTGGGGACATAATCCAGGTCACACTCAGGATCAGGGGTCTCATAATTAATTGTGGGCGGGATGATGCCATGCTTGATTGTGAG